>JAYVSP010000997.1:0-2634 GCA_043775215.1 Planctomyces sp.
ATTCCTGACACAAAATCCTAAATCCGAAGAACCAAATCCAAAGGAAATCCGAAACACAAAATCTGAAATGAGTCCCAGGCGAAAACCGGCATCCACATCTTCAGTCGCGGCAAGTAGCCGGTCGGATTTCGGGCGTTGTGTTTCTTTCGGATTTGGTTCTTTGGTTTTCGGATTTGCGGCTTCGCCGCGCTACATATTGATTTCGAATCCCTTGCGGTTTTCACGCGCGAGGAACGAGTTTGCCTGAGCGTCGCCGACGATTTCGCGTTTGACGGGATCCCACTTGAGTTCGCGGTTCAGACGCATCGCGATGTTCGAGAGGTGACAGATTTCGAGCATGCGGTTGTGCGACCAGACGTCGGAAATCGGTTGCTTTCGAGCTTTCATCCCTTCGATGAAGTTGGCGGTGTGGTTCGCGCTGACCTTGCCGCCGTAGATTTTTTCGATCGCCCCTTCCGGCAGCGGCTTGTCTTTCAGGTCTTCCACCGGCTTGCCGGTGAGCTTGCCGCGGTTGACGAAGAACCGACCTTCCGTCCCCTCGAACAGAATGCCGTTGTCCCCTTCGCTGGTGATGATCAGCTCCACATCGTTGGGCATGTCGACGCGGATGGTGAATTGCGTCGCGGCGTTGTACTGATCGGCGACCGTGGGATTGCCGTCTTTGTACTCGACCGGCAACTTGTACTCGCCGGGAGTGATCTTGCTCGGCCCCGTCTCGGTGGCTCCGAGCGCCCAGCAGGCAATGTCGACGTGATGGGCGCCCCAATCGGTGAGCTTTCCGCCGGAGTATTCGTGCCAGTTGCGGAACGAATAGTGGCAATTGCTATAGAGCGGCACTCCGCCGCCGTAACCTTGCCGCAATTCCGGCAGAGCCCGATACGGAACCTTGGGCGCGGGACCGAGCCAGAAGTCCCAGTCAATTTGCTCGGGAACAGCCACCGCCGGAATGACTGGCGAGGCCTCCATGCGGTCGATCCCGCACGTCACTTTCTTCACCGTGCCGATGCGGCCGTCTTTGATGAGAGCGATTGCCTTCAGGAAACGCTGGTCAATCTCGGTTCGCTGCATCGTGCCGACCTGAAAGACTCGGCCGGTCTGCTTGACAATCTTTTCAATCAGCTTGCCTTCATCGATCGTCAACGTCAGTGGCTTTTCGCAGTAGACGTCTTTGCCCGCGAGCATCGCCTCGACGGCAATCTTTGTGTGCCAGTGGTCGGGCGTGGCGATCATCACCGCATCAATGTCTTTCCGATCGAGGATCTTGCGGTAGTCCTTGTAGGCCTCGGGCTTTTTACTCTGCTGCTTCTCGACCTTGGCGACGTTTTCCGCCAGCACGCTGGCGTCGACGTCGGCCAACGCGGCGAAATCGGCGTGGCCGAATGATTTGCTGGTGATCGACCAGCCTTGATTGCGCAGGCCGATGGTCGCAAAGACCGGCCGTTCGTTTGGCGACTGATACCCGAAAGCCCGGTTGGCCGACGGGAGCAGAATGCTTGCGGTTCCGCCGGCGGCGATGCCTTGCAGAAACTGACGACGTGATGTCTGTTGAGATGTTGGCATTTGTCGAAATCCTTTTTGAAGAATACGAGTGAGACAGCTTGCAGTCAGGCTTGCGGTTGCCAGGGTGAGGCTTGTCAGGCGATGCAAAGTTGATATTGGAGGGATCTGGTGTAGGCCGAAAACCAGTGTGTTTTGTTTCGCGGCCTTGCCCCAACGGGGCGAGACTCGATAGCCCAGGGCGCAGCCCTGGGTGACGGAACGACGAACATTGGCAAGCCCCAACGGGGCGTAACTCCGGTGTCATCGCCGAAGTTTCGCCCCGTTGGGGCTGGGTGCAACGCGGCCATTCGTGCCCCAGGGCTATCGAGTTGCGACCCTTTGGGCCGGAAGACAAGAAACAAATCCCGCCCGATGACAAAGCTTCGTCAACTTCAACTTTGTATCACGCCGGGGTGAGGCTTGTCAGGCGACTCGCAATGGAGCATTCAATGGGGGCTGATTATACCGCACACAGAGTCACGATCACGAGCGAGAGACAGCTAAAGACTGGCGCATAAATAACTGTCGTAGCCGAAGTCGTGAGACTTCGGACCGAACTCTCAACAATTCTCGATTGACGATTGATGAACAAAGATTGTTGATTGTTGAACGAGGGCACCGCCGCTCACTTCGACTTCAACAATCAACAATCCTTGTTCATCAATCGTCAATCTCCCCTTACCGCACCTTCCCGCGCCGGGCTGTCGCGAAGTGATGACAAACAGCGGCCAAAACGCATCTTGCTGCGGTCGTCGTGGCAGACGGTCAATATCGGCGATAGCGCGCACACGCCGGGGGTGTCGGCGATTCTCGAACGGCATCTGCCCGACGTCGAAGTGCGGCGCTGGCCGAGCAAAGTGGACAACGGCGTTGAGGAGCTGTTGCTCGCGCGGTTCCCGAAGCTCCGCATCGTCAAAGGGACCGAGGCAATCAAGGCGGCGTTCGCGGAGTGCGACTTCCTGTTGCAGATCGTGAAGCAGTCGCTCGTCGGGTGAAACGACTTCAAACAAATCGCTTATTCTTCGCACGGGCGAGATTGATGCTTTGTTTAACCCCAACGCCATCGGCGTGGGCGCGGTGGATACGACTCGCGCA
>JAYVSP010000998.1:0-9643 GCA_043775215.1 Planctomyces sp.
GCTTGCCACGTTTTGTCCGTCAAACCCAGGGCGGCGCTACGCGGCTGACGCCGCTCCGCTCTGCCCTGGGCTTTCGAGTTTTTGCCCTTTGGGCCAGGATGACAGCGCAACTTCAAAATTCACGCTTCGGGTTAGTGTTGGTGAAGATTGAAACTTGGCGGGCGGTTGATAGAGTACGCCCCACTCACGAAATGATTCATTAACGATTTACGGTGCGTAGGAAGGTCAAATGCTGACGAAAGAACGGAAAACAGAACTGATTCGTGGTTATGCTCGGACGGAAGCCGACACGGGTTCTCCAGAAGTGCAGATCGCCATGCTGACGGCGCGGATCAACGGATTGACCGATCACTTCAAAGGTCATGTGAAGGATCACGCCAGCCGCCGCGGGCTGCTGATGATGGTAAGCCGTCGCCGCCGGTTGTTGGACTACCTCAAGCAGGTCGATCCGGCCGGCTATCAGACAATTCTCGAAAAGCTCGAATTGCGCAAGTAGCCCACCGCCCGCGAGGTGACGTTGTTTTTCGAGCTCTGGTCATTGGGACCATTGCTGGAGCCTGCGCAGTAGGTCCACGCAAAACGACGTTCGCCTCCACTTGGCCCTGGGTCTGGAAGGAGACGCCGCTGTCGTTGCGACGTCGTGGATCACAAACACTGGCAGTAGGAACAAAACGTGAAAGTAACCGTTGAACGCGAAATTGGTGGCCGGCTTCTGAAACTCGAAACGGGCGAACTGGCGAAACAAGCCGGCGGAGCCGTGATGGTGCAATACGGCGAGACTTGGGTCTTCGTCGCTTCGGTCAGCGGCCCACCCCGCTCGGTCGACCAAGACTTCTTTCCGCTGACGGTCGATTACCGTGAGCGATTCGCCGCGGCGGGAAAGTTTCCCGGCGGCTTCTTAAAGCGTGAAAGCCGACCGTCGACACGCGAGATTTTGACCGCTCGCTTGACCGATCGGCCGATTCGCCCGTTGTTCCCGGAAGGGTATTACGACGAAGTCCAGATCATGTCGAACGTCCTTTCGGTGGACGGTGAAAACGATCCGGACGTTTTATCGATCAACGGAGCCAGCGCCGCGCTGATGTTGACGTCGCTGCCCTTCAACGGGCCGATTGGAGCGGTCCGCATCGGCTTGATTGACGATCAATTCGTCGTCATGCCGACTCTGGAGCAAATGAAAACCAGCCGTCTTGATCTGATTGTGGCTGGCAGCAAAGATTCGGTGCTGATGATCGAAGGCTTCGCCGATCAGTTGGGCGAAGACCAGATGGCCGACGCGATCGCGCTGGCTCAGAGTGAAATCGCGAAGATTTGCGAGCTGCAATTAGAACTCTGTGCCAAGATCGGCAAGCAACGGACTCCGGATCCGGTTCGTCTCGACAACCCATTCACGTCGCGATTCCGCGAAGAAGCGTATTCCAAGCTCAAGGCGGCGAAAGCCAACCCGAAGAAACAAGAGCGTCACGCCGGCACGGATGCGATCAAGGCCGAACTCAAGGCCAAGTACATTCCGGAAGGAGCCGAGCCGACCGTTGGCACGAAGAAGCAGTTCTCGGAAGCGTTCGGTGCGCTGGAAGCCCGAGTCATTCGCGATCTGATCCTTGAGGGAACTCGCCTTGATGGCCGCAAGTCCGGTGACATGCGAGCCGTTTCCTGCGAAGCGGGTCTGATCCCGCGAATTCACGGCTCAGCAGTCTTCACCCGTGGCGAAACGCAATCTCTCGCTCAGATCACGCTGGGTACGGGCCGCGACACGCAAAAGGTCGATGGACCGGTCGAGGAATATGAAAAACGGTTCATGCTGGACTACAACTTCCCATCGTATTCGGTGGGTGAGTGCCGTCCGATTCGTGGCCCCGGCCGTCGGGAGATCGGTCACGGCATGTTGGCCGAACGCTCAGTGAAATGGGTTCTGCCATCGGCCGAGAAGTTCCCATACACGATCCGCGTGATTTCGGACATCATGGAGTCCAACGGCAGCAGTTCGATGGCATCGGTTTGCAGTGCGACGCTCGCGCTGATGGATGCGGGCGTGCCGATCACGCAGCCGGTCGCCGGCATTTCGATCGGTTTGGTCAAAGAGGGGGACAAGTACACCTTGCTGACCGACATTATGGGCGACGAGGACCACTTCGGCGACATGGACTTCAAAGTCGCCGGCACGGGCAAGGGGATCACTGGTATCCAGCTCGATCTGAAGATCGCCGGCATCAACCAAGCGATCATTCGCGACACACTGAAACAGGCGTATGAAGCTCGCCGCGAACTGCTGAAGGCGATGCTCAAAGCGATCGGCCGGCCACGCGCCGAACTCTCGCCGCATGCACCGCGTCTGCATCAGATCAAGATCGATCCGGAAAAGATCGGCCTGCTGATCGGCCCGGGTGGCAAGACGATCCGCGCGATTCAGGAAGAGTCGCAAACGCAGCTCGACGTCGCTGAAGACGGCACCGTTACGGTCGCCGGCCGCAACGCCGCGGGCATGGAAGCCGCGATCGCTCGCATCGAAGCCCTCACCGAAGAGATCAAGGTCGGCCGCGTGTACACGGGCAAGGTCTGCTCGGTGAAAGATTTCGGCGTGTTCGTCGAGATTGCTCCGGGCAAGGACGGCTTGTGCCACATCAGCGAACTGGCCGAAGGCTACGTCAAATCAGTTGGCGACGTCTGCAAGATGGGCGACATCATTGAAGTAAAGGTCATCGCCGTCGATGACCAAAACCGAGTCAAGCTGTCGCGCAAAGCCCTGCTGATCGAACGAGCCCAAGCCGCCGGTGGCGGTACCAGCGAACCTCAGTAGTCGCTTCGGCTCACCCTGCATTGACGACAAGACCTCCGAAGTCACCAAGACTTCGGAGGTCTTGTTATTGGACCGCGGATCAAAGCAGCCGACCATCCAATCGTCGCAGTTCGTCCACGACAAAAGCCACTCGATCGCAGATCTCATGGTTCGAGTTCCACGGCTGCGGAAACAAGATTGCCCCGCCACCATGCTCGCGGAAACGCTTCACGTTGCCTTCGCTGTCGTCGAGGAGCACATGACCGGGCTTCGCACAGAAATGTTTTTGGTGGCCGAACAGATGATCGCGAAAGCCTGATCCAAGATGTGTCCGCAACCAGCGCAGCTTTCCGGTGGGACATTCAACTCCGAGACTCGGAGCTGACAGGATCGTGAAAGGCGCCGTTTCCCGGATCACATCGAGCAATTCACGGCACCAGGAGTACGGTTCCAAGTTGGCCCAATAATCGGCTCCCGCGCCGTCGATCTTGCCCCAAAACTGCGAAGCACTGAGACCGAACGCTTGCGGCGCATCTCGCTCACCCAGCGGCCACGATTCCAGCACGTCCGCCCGCTCGAAGAGCCGGCATGCGCCGCCAATGAAGTCGGAGATGACGCCGTCCATGTCCAGAAAGATGTGTTGCACAGTCATGTGGTAAGTCCTCGATTGTCGTGGCACCACGTTTGTGATGCCTGTCGGCCGGCGTTGCAAGCCGTCGTGGCCTTTGCTGCAATCCCCACTCATGCTTCACCGATAGGGGGCAGGTCTTCAAATTTCAATTTTGGCCATCGTTGTCACGCGAAACTTTCGACGACGGTTCGCTAACAAAACGACGCCGACTGCCGTTCAGAACGCCAGAATTGAGAATTGAAGACCTGACCCCGGCCCAAGCGAGACTCACTCCCTGGAAGCCATTGTCCCATGCATTACGAAACGATCATTGGTCTGGAAGTTCATGTCCAGTTACAGACCCAAACGAAAATCTTCTGCGGCTGCTCGTCGGCGTTCAACCCGGATAATCCCAACGTGCAGACGTGTCCCGTCTGTCTCGGCTTGCCGGGGGCGTTGCCGGTGATGAACCGCCGGGCGTTTCGGCTGTCGCTGAAGACAGCGCTGGCGCTCAACTGCCAGATTGCGCGGTTCACGAAATGGGACCGCAAGCAGTACTACTATCCCGATCTGCCGAAGGGCTATCAGATCAGCCAATACGATTTGCCTTTCAGTTTCGACGGCTGGGTTGAAATCGACACCGACATCGAAAAGGGCGAGACGAAAAAAATCCGGCTGATTCGCGCACATCTGGAAGAGGATGCCGGCAAGAACATGCACGACGAGACGGGACGCGGGCAGGACAGCTTGGTGGACCTCAACCGTGCGGGGACGCCGCTCTTAGAAATCGTCAGTCAGCCAGATCTCCGTTCCGCCGCTGAAGCCAAGACGTTTCTCGAAGAGATGAAACTCCTGCTGACGTACATCGGCGTCTCGGACTGCAACATGCAAGAAGGTTCGTTGCGGTGCGACGCGAACGTCAACTTGCACGTTCACACGGACGACGGCCAGAAGATCGCGACGCCGATCGTCGAGATCAAAAACCTCAACAGCTTTCGCGGCGTGGAGCAAGCGATCGAATACGAAGTCGCTCGACAGTTCGAGGAATGGCAGCAGACTCACCACGGGATCAACGATGTCCCCAAGCAGACTCGCGGTTGGGACGCGAATCGCGGCGCGACCTTCGCACAGCGCGGCAAGGAAGAGGCCAGCGATTATCGTTATTTCCCCGATCCCGACCTGACCCCGATCACCGTCAGCGACGCGTTCTTCGCCGAAGTGCAGTCCGAACTGTGCGAACTTCCCGCCGCACGCCGCCTCCGCTTTCAGACTCAATACGGTCTGTCGCACTACGACGCCGACGTCATCGTCACTCAGGGCGATCACTTCACGAACTACTTCGAGCAGGTCGCGACGCTTTGCGGCGACGGCAAACAAGCCGCGAACTGGATCACGCAGGACGTGCTCCGCGAACTCAACAGCCGAAACCTCGGCATCGACACATTCCCGATCCAGCCGGAAGTTCTCGGGAACTTGCTCCAGCGAGTCACCGCCAACCAGATCACGGTAAAGAGCGCTCGCGAGGTCTTCGGAGCCCTGCTCGCCGACCATGATGAAGAACGCGAAGTCAGCACGGCTCGCATCGAAGCGATCATTGCCGAACGAGGCCTCGCGATTCTCACCGACACCGGCGCGATCACGCGGATCATCGCCGACGTTATCGCTCGAAACCCGAAGCCGGTCGCCGATTTCAAATCTGGCAAACAAGCCGCCGCAGGATCGCTCATCGGCCAGATCATGAAGGAACTCAAAGGGGCCGATGCGAAAGTCGTGCGGCAGATGCTGGTCGATGAACTGAGCAAGTAGCATTTGATCGTTTATTGGAGCTCAGGTTGATGTCTGCGCACACCCTTTGGTCCTTTTGGTCGCTTTTGTCCTTTCGGAAGGGACAAAAGGGACGTAAAGGACCGGCGCAGAAATAACTGTCCGATGTAGCTGAACTCACCAGAGTTCAGATCCGAAGTCTGGCGACTTCGGCTACGACAGTTATTGATGCGCCGGTCCTAAAGGACCGAAGTGACGCGCAAATAAACAATTCTTATTGGACCGTGCCGTGAGGAACTTGCCTGGTCGAATTGCCGTTGCTCAGGCATTGGCGTTGCTGGCTGCGCTGGCCGTTGTGATTCCGGCGGAGATCGATCACTGGTCGTCACCGCGCGATCCAGCGGAGGCGTTTTTCATCAATGTTGATACGACCTTGCCGCTCGCGCTGTTCCTGATATGCCCGTATTTCTGGTTCGTGCGTCGCCCCATTTGGTCTTCGAGCCCGCGTTGGTGGATCAGCCTCAAAGCTTGGTGGTCCAGTGGCTCCGAAGAGCGAGTGGTTCCATCCCGATTCACACTCGGCGCGATGATCCTGATCGCGGTGACATCGTTTGCGGTTGTCGCTCGCGTGTCGGAGCAGACGATTCGGCCGCACGACGCGAGTGTCCTGCGTGAACTCTATTTCGATCGTGACGAGTACCGTTTCGGGGAACTCCCACCCGCGTATCACGACGAGTACAGCTATCTGTTCCAAGCAGAGACATATCTCGCCGGGCGATTGTCGTTTCCCAGTCATCCGACGGCGGCTCGGCTGTTCGATCAAATGCATGTTGTGAACGAAGGACGCTTCGCGAGTCGTTATTTTCCGGCCACGGGGTTGTTCATCGCGCCGTGGCTGTGGCTCGGCTGGCCGATCTTGGGACATTGGCTGGCGGGAGCCGCAACGGCCGTACTCGTCTTCGGCGTCGGCCGGGAACTGTCGAACAATGGCATCGGCTTCGTTGCGGGACTGCTCACCGCGCTGTCACCGGGAATGGGACTGTTCGGCAACTTGCTGCTGGCTCATCACCCGACGCTGTTGGGGTTGTTCTTCTTCGCGTGGTCTTTCCTGCGATGGTTGCGCACGGGAATGATTCGCGACGTGGCCTTTGCCGGTATCGGCCTGAGTTGGGCGATGCTCTGCCGGCCGATGACCGCCGCGGGGTTTGCGCTGCCGTTTGGCATTTGGTTCGCGGTGAGATTGTGGCGACTTGCATTTGGTAATCGTGAGGCGTCCGGCCCCCTCTCCCTAACCCTCTCCCCCGATGCGGGGGCGAGGGCGAGGGGACCGGACATGCGCCGTGCCGTGGAGTGCAGACCGGACAGCAGGCGCGCGGTTGCAAGACAGTCGCTCTTGGCAATGGTTGTGCCGTTGCTGGTGGGGTTCATCGTGTTGGGAATGCAGAACGTAGCGATCACCGGCCGTGTGATGACTTCGCCGTATCAGTTGTTTACAGACATTTACTCGCCTCGGCATGTCTATGGGTTTCACAACGTCGAACGGGGACAGACGCAACCTCGCCGCGATGTGTTCGCGAACTACGACGATTGGGCAGAGGATTTGACTTCTGCACTGGCTGTCACGAACGCAAAGAACCGCTTGATCGCGTCGTGGCAATGGACGGTCGGCATCGTCCCGCTGTTAGCCGGAAGCGTGTTCTTTCTGCTGACCACGAACAGTCGTGATCGGCGCTGGTGGATGATTTGTGCTTCGATCGTGTCGCTATTCGCGGTTCACGTGCCATACTGGTTCGATGGAATGTTTCATTGGCATTACGTCTTTGAAACCGGGCCGTTGTGGTGTCTGGTGCTGGCGGCGGCGACCGACACGCTCTGCCGAAATTGGTTATCGAACGAACGGCCTCGGATGCCCGTGTGGTGGGCTGCCATGATCGGCGCCGCAGTGCTGGTCAATCATCTTGAGCTGTCGCCGTTTTGGTATCCGTCGCGGCTGGCAGCACACGTGGCTCAAGCCAGCTTTTCGCGACTGCGGTATCAGAATCTGAACGAGCGGTTGCAGCGTGAAGTTCGTCAGTGTCCGGCATTGGTGTTGATCGAAGCCAATCCCGCCGATCAACACATCGACTATGTCGTCAACGAACCGAGCCTCTCGGCAGATGTCATTCGTGGCCGATACCCGCTCGCGGAGTGGCCGCTGGAACGGATCGTGGCCGAGTTTCCGAATCGAGCCGTGTATTTGTTTCGAGCCAAAACCGGTGAGATGCGGCGCATCCAGCGAACAGAGTCGAAGCCAAGACCATGACGAACTCGAATCTCAAATCTCAAATCTCAAATCCGCCACGCCGCATCGCGATTATCGGCGGCGGCATTACGGGTTTGTCGGCCGCATTGCGGTTGAGCGATTTGGCCCGCGAACGCGGAAATTCGATTGAGGTGACGTTGTTGGAAAGCTCAGACCGGCTGGGAGGAATGCTGCGTACTGAGCGGATCGGCGAGTACCTTGTCGAGCACGCGGCCGACATGTGGATCACGAACAAACCGGAAGGAGTCCGGCTGTGCGAACGGCTGGGACTGGCCGAGCGATTGATCCCGACCGACGCGAAGTTCCGCAAGTCGCTGGTGCTCCGCGGTGGCAAGCCGTATCCGGTGCCGGAAGGCTTTCAGTTGATGGTGCCGGAGCAAGCTTGGCCGATTATGAAGTCGCCGTTGCTCAGTCTGCGAGGCAAGTTGCGGCTGTTGACCGAATGTTTGGTTCCGGCTCGCCGCGAAGGGACCGACGAAAGTCTGGCGGGTTTCGTCCGTCGCCGCTGCGGGAATGAGGTATTTGAACGCTTGGTGCAACCGCTGGTCGGCGGCATCTACACCGCGGACCCAGAACGGCTGAGCCTGAAGGCTACCCTGCCGCGATTCCTTGAAATGGAGCAACAGCACGGCAGCCTGATCCGCGCCGCACTGCACGAGCGGCGAAATCGTAAGAACAACGAAGTCGCCGGCACGAGCGGCGCGCGTTACGGCTTGTTCGCATCGTTGCCGAACGGCATTCAGGAGCTTGTGTCAGCGCTGACGAATTGCGTTTCCGAATTTGCAAAGGTCCGGCTGCAAATGGTGGTTCACGGTGTGCGTCGTTGTCCAGAAGGTAGCTTCGAGTTGGAATTGTCAAACGGTCACGAACGCTTCGAAGCGGTCATACTGGCGGTGCCGGCATTCGTCGCAACAAGCCTGTTGGCGCAGGGGCATCCCGAATTGGCGGCCGAGTTGAATCGGATCGAATATGCCTCGACCGCCGTTGTCGCCAGCGGGCATCAATTAGCCGATATTGCTCATCCGCTGAATGCCTTTGGACTGGTCGTGCCGCACCTCGAACGGCGGCAAGTGCTGGCCGTGTCATTTACCAGCCGCAAGTTTCCCGGCCGAGCACCTGCTGGCCGCGTGCTGCTCCGCACGTTCGTCGGCGGAGCGTTGCAGCCGGAGTTGTTCGACCTCGACGATCGCGCGATCTTGGAACTCGTTCACCGCGAATTGAGTGAACTGTTGGGCGTTCGTGGCGAGCCGGACTTCGCCGTCGTCATGCGTCACGCGCGAGCCATGCCACAGTATTTCGTCGGACATTTGGATGTCGTGTCACGCATTGAGTCGGCTGTGTCGGCCTGTCCGGGACTGGCGCTGGCGGGGAATTTTCTCAAAGGGGTCGGCATCCCGGACAGCATTGCCAGCGGAGAAGCAGCAGCGGTGAAAGTTTTGAACGAACTCGCTGGGATGGTGGTTTGAGTTATAAGCTGGAAGCTGGCACTACGTCACGAACAGGACAACTACAATGAGCTTGCGGCGTGTGTGCGTGTTCTGCGGGTCGAAAGTTGGCTCGGACGAACGTTACCGACTGGCGGCAGTCGAACTGGGACAACTGCTGGTTCAATCCGGAATTGGGCTGGTTTATGGCGGTGGCAGTGTCGGGTTGATGGGTGTCATCGCGGATGCGGTGTTGGCCGCGGGGGGCGATGTGATCGGAGTCATTCCGGAAACTCTGGCCACGGAAGAATTGCTGCACCCGCGAGTTACTGACATGCGGGTCGTGACGACTATGCACGCGCGCAAAGCGCTGATGGCGGAGTTGTCGGACGCCTTCATTGCGATGCCGGGCGGGTTCGGAACGTTTGAGGAATTCTTTGAAGTCGTGACCTGGTCGCAGCTTCGGCTGCATCAGAAGCTGACCGGCTTACTGAACGTCGGCGGCTATTACGATCCACTGGTCCGGCTGGTTGACCATGCGGTCCAGGAAGGCTTCATCAAAGTAAAACATCGCAGGCTGCTGATCGTTGAAGAGCGGCCTGATGTACTGCTGCGACGCCTGTCGGCTGAGACGGTGGTTGACGACCTGAAGTGACTCGACGCTCCGAGCCCGTGAATCTTTCGAGCCGCGACCGTCAGGGACCGTCAGGGAGCGGTCATAAGTCCTTGTCCGCCACACTCCCTGACGGTCGCGGCTCGAAAGATTC
>JAYVSP010000999.1:0-6019 GCA_043775215.1 Planctomyces sp.
GCTTGCCACGTTTTGTCCGTCAAACCCAGGGCGGCGCTACGCGGCTGACGCCGCTCCGCTCTGCCCTGGGCTATCGAGTTTTTGCCCTTTGGGCCAAGAGCGGCCGAATACTGCGCGGGATCAAGAGCCACCGAGCATTTTTCGCACCTTGTCGCGCGTCTCATCAATCAATCTTGTTGGCATCTGGCCAAGACGACGCACTAGGATTTTTTTAGCAAGAGTTGTCGGCTTTGTCCACTTTATCGCTGAATCCATTTTTAGTCCGGCGGCGGCGAAATCTGCCCCGCCAACATAAACTGAAAATGGATCGGTTTTGCTTGGTCGAGAACTCAATGGCACAACGACAACATCATCGCTTTGGTTCATGTCCTCATTTGAAATGATCATAATGGGACGCAGCTTTGCTGCGGTCCCATCGCTGAAAGGAAACTGAACGAGATACACATTCCCCGGATTCATGTGGCCTCGCCGTCCAATTCTGAATATACGTCCTCGTGGGGATCATTCCAGAAATCGAACGTCCCGCATGAATCCAGAAGCTTCATCCGTTGCTGTACTGAAGGGTCTTCGGGACGAATATCCCAGACTCGAAGAACCGAAGCACGCTCCGTTTCCGCTTCTTCAACGACGGAATTCGTTGCTGCGATGGTGAGGATTCTGAAATCGCGACCTCGGATCGTCTCTGCTGTTGCATTCATGGTTGTCCTTCCTTTTCCTCTGATGGCTTGTCGCGGGTTGCAATTACTAGTTCAAACGGTCTTTGGAGAAGAATTGTCCCATTACCAAACAGCCTTGCGTAATACGTTCCAGGTTCCACGAAAATGACGTTGTGTAGCTCAAAAATCATGTCGCAGATCGTCATTGGCGATAAGCCTGAATCGTCCATCGGCCCTTCTGCCGCAAATACTGGAATGTCAGTTTCCGCATTGACGATGTCAACTTTTAGTTGAGTTTCTGGGTAAACGTCGGTCACTGAGGCGTAAATGCAAATCTTGGACTTCATGATTGGGAATTTCGGGACGGAAATCCTGTTAAAAAGCCCAACTAGCGCCATTTTCCCGGTGGAGTCTGTGAAAATGTTGTCACACGGAACCAGTGCAATTCCGACGGGGGCAACTTGTCTGTAAACCGGCATTCCTAATCCCAAAATAAGCCGCAAGTGTTCGGCACTTCATGACCACACCACGAACCAGTCATCTAACTTGTGTGTGTCTCTACGTCTTCTGACGGAGAACTGCTGATCGAATCCTCTTCCAGACGGTATTCAGAGAGCCTCTGAATACTGATTATGTCGTGACATTTCAATCTGGAAACCACTTTTTCTTCCAATTTGGCACGACAGATAGTCAGATCCGGCAGTTTCTGCGAGTTTATTCAATCAACAAAAGTCCGGAGTGCAAGGTGGCTTGCACTTTTGACCCATACCGTCCGCTCACGTCACGGGGAATCGTTTTGCCGCTGGCCGTCGCTTCGGCCACACCTGCACCGATGGCAGTTGAATGACGGCGGCGACATCGCTGGCGGCTGTGCGGCCATTCTGACTATCAAAGACATCGAATTTCTGAGGGATGCCTGTGGCGGAAGAACACTTTGAACGACTGAGCCGATGCTTAGATCAAGAAGCCGCGGCCGAGGCTCAGGAAGTCGTCGCGCTGTCGCGTCGAGTTTCGGGTGATGCGGCGGAGCGTAACGGCGGAAGTTTGGTCGGCTTGGCGATCCGCGAGGAGGCCATCGGACTCGGCGGCCGAGTCGTCGTGACGCTTGGCAAACGAGATCGGCGATTGGAACTGCCGTGGACGCGGTTGAACTCCGGAACTCCTGTCGTGTTGTCGGAGGAGCAAGCGAAAGACAGTGCGGCCTGCCGCGGAGTCGTCACCGAGCGGGACCGCGAGACGATTACGGTGGCGCTCGCACAAGCGCCTGAGGCAGTTGCAGATCGACCGGTATTTCGGCTCGACCTGTCGTCAGACGAGGTCTCGCGGCAGAGACAGCGTGAGGCATTGCGGCGAGCGGCGACGGCGGATCGCGGACGCCTGGCCGTGCTCAAACGCAGGCTGTTGGGTGATGAACCGCCTGAGTTCCGACCGCGACGCGACTGGCAGCCGTTGTCGGCGCTGGATGATTCGCAGCGTGAGGCGGTGAGTCACGCGTTGTCGGCTGAGGATTTCGCGATCATTCATGGACCGCCGGGGACCGGTAAGACGACGACGGTGGTGGAACTCATTCGGCAGACGGTTCTCCGCGGTGAGCGCGTGCTGGCGTGTGCTTCGAGCAATCTGGCAGTAGACAACATGCTCGAACGACTGCTGGCGGCGGGTGAGCGTGCGATCCGCCTCGGACATCCGGCGCGCGTGCTGCCGGCATTGAGAGAGCACACGCTGGATGTGCAGGTCGAAACGCATTCTGATTTGAAACTGGCTCGCGAATGGACGAAGCAAGCGTGGGCGTTGCGGCGTCAAGCGGGAAAACACACGCGCGCTGCGCCGCAGCCCGGCGCACGCCGCGAGCTGCGTGACGAGGCCAAGAAGCTTCTCGACGATGCGCGGCGGATGGAATCGCGGCTGGTGGAGCACCTGCTCGATTCCGCGAACGTCATCTGCTCGACGTTGACCGGGCTGAATCCAGAAGTACTCGGCGACCGTGAATTTGATTTGGTCGTCATCGACGAAGCGGCTCAAGCGACGGAGCCGCCTTGCTGGATTCCGTTGTTGCGCAGCCGACGGTTGATCTTGGCCGGCGATCATTGCCAATTACCACCGACGATCCGTTCGTCCGAAGCTCGGCAGGCAGGTTTTCACGTCAGCCTGATGGAACGGCTGGTCGATCGTTGGGGCCAGACGATTTCGCGGCGGCTGGCGACGCAATACCGCATGCATGAGCAGATCATGCGTTTCTCTTCCGAAGAATTTTACGAATCGTCTCTGACCGCCGCCGAATCGGTTCGCGAACACCTCTTGTCCGACATACCGGACATCACCGCGTGCCCACTGACACAGACGGCAGTTCAATTCATCGACACGGCGGGCTCAAGCTGCGACGAACGCGAGGAAGCCGAAGGCTCCAGTCGCGACAATCCGGGTGAGGCCGATCTCGTCGCTCGACTTGTCCGCGATCTACTGGCGGTCGGCGTGTCCGCGTCTGACATTGCCGTGATCTCGCCGTATTCCGCTCAGGTCCGCTTACTGCGAGAGCTTTTGCCCGACGACAAGTTGGAGATCGATACCGTCGATGGCTTTCAAGGCCGCGAGAAGGAAGCGGTCGTGATCTCATTGGTCCGGTCGAACAGGGACGGTGAAGTCGGTTTCCTCGCCGACACGCGGCGGATGAACGTTGCCTTGACGCGAGCTCGCCGCAAGCTGATCGTCGTCGGCGACAGCAGTACGCTGGCAAGCCACGAGTTCTACTTTCGTCTGCTGGAGTTCTTCGAAAGGGAGGGTGTCTACAGCACGATATGGGAACTCTCTATTGAGACTTAGGTTGTTGCAATTCCTTCGGTTCCTTGCGTCCCGTTTGTCCTTTTTGCCCATTCAAAGAGACAAAAGGGACGCAAAGGACCGAAGGAACTGCGCAAACATGCAAGAAACGATTCGATTGGCGGCATCGGCGAATAGCGGATAAAAGTCCCCGCCCGCGAATTCATCCACACTCTCTGTTGGAGGTCACTCATGCGAGGATTGCCAGTTATTGTCGCCAGTGTATTGGCCGTAATGCTGGTCGGATCGTCCACTGCGGCTGCACAACAGGCCGCGCCGGATGGAGCGGCATTCGCGAATTTCATCAAAGCCCAGGCCGCCACATTGCGTGAGAAAGATCAGCCGCCCGCAAACGCCGACGAATGGCAGCAACGTCGGACGAAACTGCGCGAGAATCTGCTCCTAGCATGGGGCGGATTTCCAGAAATCCCCTGCGATCTCGCGCCGCGCAAACTGGGAGAAATCCAACGCGATGGCTATCGCATTGAGAAGCTCATCTTTCAGACTCGGCCTGCGGTGTGGATGACGGCGAACGCCTACGTGCCAGACAAGCCGGGCAAACTGCCGGCGATCTTGCACGTGCATGGGCACTGGGCCGGAGCCAAGCAAGACCCGGTCGTGCAGTCACGCTGCATTGGTTCGGCGAAACACGGCTTCTTCGTGCTGGTAGTCGATGCGTTTGGGGCCGGCGAGCGCGGCGTCAGCAAGAACCTGGGTGAGTATCACGGCGAGATGACAGCCGCGACGTTGTTCCCGGTCGGCCTGCCGCTATCGGGTTTGCAAGTCTATGAAAACATGCGCGCGGTCGATTACTTGCAGACTCGGCCGGAAGTGGATGGCCAGCGCATCGGCATCACCGGCGCGAGCGGCGGCGGCAATCAAACGATGTACGCCGGCGCGTTCGATGAGCGTTTCAAATGCGTCGTGCCGACTTGCTCCGTCGGGAACTATCAAGCGTATCTCGGCCAGGCCTGTTGTATGTGCGAGGTCGTTCCCGGTGCGTTGCGATTCACCGAAGAAGGAGACGTGCTCGGCCTTGCCGCCGCACGCGGGTTGATGATCACGAGTGCCACGAAAGATGCGTTTCAGTTCTCCGTCGGCGAGGCCAAGAAGTCGTTTGCCCGTGTCGAGTCGATTGCAAAACTACTCGGCACGTCCGAGGGAGTGAAGCACACGATCATCGAATCACCGCACGCCTACAACCAGCCAATGCGCGAAGCGCTCTACGGCTGGATGACGCGACACCTCAAAGGAACTGGCGACGGCTCGCCACTTCCCGATCCCGACATCAAGACCGAAGAACCGGATTCGCTCCGCTGCTTCCCTGGCGACTCACGACCGGACGACTACATGACGATCCCGAAATTCGCCGCGGCAGAAGCTCGCAAGCTGTTGGAAAACCGAACAGCGTTCGACAGTCTCGACGCCGCCAAGACCGACAAGGTGACGCGGCTCAAGTCTCTCGATGCCGTACTTGGCGGGGCATCGCCGCCAGCAATGAAGACGGACGTCCTCGAACTGGCAGCAGGCGAGACCGCGATCTTGAGCTTCGATGGTGAACCGAATATCAAGCTCGCAGTCTTGCTCCGTAGATTGCCTGACGAGTCGCCGCCGAAGGTCAAGCGATTGGCCGTGCTGTTGGACTTGGAGCAGACAGGCGACCAGACACTGGGTGGCAACCTCGCCAAGATACTGGGTGGTGACCTCGCCAAGAAACTGCAAGCCGAAGGCTGGACGATCGCGGTTCTCGAACTGCGAGCCACTGGCCGACTCGCGATTCCGGGCGACAAGATTGGCAATGCTCCCGACCACAACTCCGCCGAATGGTCACTCTGGATCGGCCGCCCGCTGCTCGGTCAATGGACGTGGGACGTTCGCCGCGCGCTCGACATTCTCGCCGCCCGTTTCTCAAAATTGCCATCCGATGTCATGCTGATCGGCAACGGCACGGCCGGCCCCGTCGCGCTGTGTGCCGCCGCGCTCGACGAACGGATCACTCATGCGGTGACAATCAACTCACTGGCCAGCTACGTCACCGACGAACCGTACCGCAATCAACGCCTCGGCCTGATGGTTCCCGGCATCTTGCGTGATGTCGGCGACATCGCGCACATCGCCGCACTGATCGCGCCGCGCCAAGTCACCATCTGCGGTGGAATCACTGGTGGCGGCAAACCGATTCATGGCGATGATCTCTCAAAACAGTTTCGGTCAACTCGTGAAATCTTCACGCAACACGGAGCCGCCGCGAAGTTCCGTGTCCTTCCGGATGGAATTTTCGCCGATCGCTAGTTTTGGGAAACACGTTGCGCCTCCGCCGCGTGGTGATATTCGCGCGGCACGGACCGTCCGATGATTAAGTGTCGTCTTTCGCTTCGCAAAAGAACGTCCTTTCGCGGAGCGAAAGGCGACAATGTGACAGTCATTGATCGACCGGTCCTTAAATCGTTATCGCCGAAGGCGTTGTTTTCCTGACACAAAATCCTAAATCCGAAGAACCAAATCCAAAGGAAATCCGAAACACAAAATCTGAAATGAGTCCCAGG
>JAYVSP010001000.1:0-18034 GCA_043775215.1 Planctomyces sp.
AAGGTAGCGGTGCGGCGCAAGCCGCCCGGTGTCTGTGAAACCGGACGGCTTGCGCCGTTCCGCTACAAAATGCGCGCAGGAAAACAAGAAACTGAGAACCAGTAGTACAAGATGAGTCATCAGCAGCGACGAAAAACATCCGGCAAACATCGACAGAAAGTGAGCAGTTAGAAAATGGGAAAGCCAACGGGCTTCATGGAGTTCAACCGGCAGTTGCCGACGGATCGTGATCCGGCGTTGCGGATTTTGGATTGGAAAGAGTTTCACGATCATCTGCCGGAAGAAGACCTCCGCAAGCAGGGGGCGCGGTGTATGGATTGCGGCGTGCCGTTCTGCCACACCGGCGGGTTGATGGCCAACATGGCGTCCGGGTGTCCGATCAACAACCTTATTCCGGAATGGAATGATCTCGTGTTTCGCGGGCACTGGCGGGAAGCACTGGACCGGCTGCACAAGACGAATAACTTTCCGGAGTTCACCGGCCGAGTCTGTCCCGCTCCCTGCGAGGGAGCATGCGTGTTGGGCATCACGTCGCCGCCGGTGACGATCAAAAACATCGAATGCGCGATCATCGACAAAGGCTTCGACGAAGGCTGGGTAACGGCTCAGGTGCCGCGGCAGCGGACGGGGAAGAAGGTCGCGGTGATCGGTTCCGGCCCGGCGGGACTGGCGGCGGCGGCACAGCTCAATCGAGCGGGGCACACGGTCACGGTTTACGAGCGAGCGGATCGCATCGGCGGGTTGCTGATGTACGGCATTCCGAACATGAAGCTCGAAAAGTGGGTCGTGCAGCGGCGAGTGAACCTGATGGCTGACGAAGGGGTGAAGTTCGTCACGAGTTGCGAAGTCGGCAAGGACATCGACGCCGTGCATCTGCGCGAAGAGAACGATGCAATCGTCTTGGCCATCGGCGCGACCAAGCCGCGCGATCTGCCGATTCCGGGACGAGACCTCAAGGGCGTGCATTTCGCGATGGAATACCTGCACGCCAACACGAAGAGCCTGCTCGATTCCGACCTGCGCGACGGTCACTTCCTCAATGTAGAAGGCAAGAAGGTGATCGTGATCGGCGGTGGCGACACGGGCAACGATTGCCTCGGCACGTCCATGCGGCAGGGCTGTTCGAGCCTGGTGAACTTTGAGATTGTGCCGCAACCGCCGGACGAACGAGCCGGAAACAACCCGTGGCCGCAGTGGCCTCGGATCTTTCGCGTCGATTACGGACATGCGGAAGCCGCCACGAAGTTCGGAGCCGATCCGCGGACGTTTTCGATCGACACGATCCGCTTCAACGGTGATGCGAATGGCAAACTCAAATCGCTCACTGCGGTGAAGGTCGATTGGTCAAAACCGGTCAAGGGCGGGCCACCGTTCTCGCGCGTCGAGGGTTCCGAAGTCGAGTTCGAGTGCGACTACGTGTTCCTGGCGTTGGGCTTCCTCGGCCCGGAACAAATCCTCGCCGAGCAACTCGGCATTGAGGTCGATCCCCGTTCCAACTTCAAAGCGGATTACGGCCGGTACGCGACCACGATTCCCGGCGTTTTCGCCGCAGGCGATTGCCGGCGTGGCCAAAGCCTGATCGTGTGGGCGATCAACGAAGGCCGTGAAGCGGCGCGCGAGTGCGATCGGTATTTGATGGGCAACACGTTGTTGCCATAGATGACCGACCTTGTCACTCCTGACAACATCGGTGGCTAGCGCCATTCCGCTCACTAGCAGTTGTCAGTCGACGCCCAAGTTGCGTTCAATGCTGCGAGCCTTGGGAGACTGCAAGACGTTGCGGAGCGGGTCAGGATCTCGGTCAATCACCCGCTCGCTCCGAGTCGCATCGCCGACGCTGGTCCATTCGCTGTCGACTTCGTTCGTTGTGTCACGGTAATCATTGGCATTGGGACGCATCGACTTCATGGACTCGCGCGTGATGCTCCGAGCCGATTGCATCAGCCCACACCCCGGCACAGCGGTCGCCACGACCAAACCGATTGCAAAACACACACGTCGTGACATCCTTGTCTCTCCGCAAAATGGCCTCACCAAACGGGTGAGTTGTCCCAACTTTGACCGGATGCGTCCAGACCGAGATTCGCGTAGAAGATATCGATCATTCGCGGAATTCCGGTTACGCCGATTGTCGCAAGTCCGTATGCGCAGAGTGGCTGCACTCGCCAAGCCACTTGCCAGTGATGGTCCGAAGTCGCGTCCAGAGAGTGAGCGGGCATCGCAAAACTCAATTCTTTCAGGCGGGTCGGTCATTTTGGAGCGGCAACCGGAGTCCAAGTGACGCTGTTGCCTGAGTCTTGCCGAACCGTAGATGGATTCTTCTCGGCAAAATCGGCGAAAGACACTCGTCTCCATCATGCATCAACTCATGACTCACCCCCGAATTTTCCCAAGGCTGCGATGGACACCAGTGACCACGACCGGCAAATTCACCGGTCTGTATCGAATTTAGAACGTAGAGCCAGGGATCTCCTTTATGTTGACTACCAGCACCTGGGCTCGATGGTTGCGGACTCTGTGGAGTCCGCAAACGAGCCTCCGTGGTCGCCAACCGCGCGTCGCGCGGCGTTGGCACAATCAGGCGTCCGCGGTTTCCCGGATGCTCATTTTGCCAGCCGTTGAGAGTTTGGAAGACCGCGCGCTGCTGTCGACGATCGACGTCCAAAGCTTGGGCACCGCAACCAGCAAGACGGCGACGACAACCCTGTCGATGCCGACCACCGTCAACGCCGCGATCGGCGAGACCGTCGTCGTCGTCGTGGCTCTGGACCCCTCGACGACGACGGTCACTGTTTCGGACAGTCGAGGCAATCTTTATTCCAACGATAAGGAAATTCGGAATGGTTCCGGAACGTCGGGAGTACGAACGCTGGTGTTCTCCGCTCCGGTGAGCACCGCGCTGAATTCCGGCCAGACCATCAGCGTCACGTTTGGAGCCAACATCACGGCCAAGGCAATGACCGCCTTCCGAGTCCCCGGGCTACTGACCGTCGACCAGTCTGCAACGATGATCGGCACCAACGGCACAGCTGCTTCCGTCGGTCCGACACCGAGTACCGCGGAAGCCGACGAACTGGTGATCGGTGCTTTCGGCATAGAAAGCGCAAGCGCAATTACCGCAGTCAACGGAAATGGCTACACCGCGATTGATGCGGCGAATACGCCTAATGCGGCCGGTGCTCCCAACGCGGGAAACATTGGAGTCTTCGCCGAACAGAAGACCGCGACCTCAACAGGCCAACAGACCGCAACTGCTACCGTGTCGATTAATGATGATTGGGCCGCAGCGGTGGTCGCGTACAAGGTCGAACCAATTATCAATGACAGCATTCCTGTCGCGGACGACGAAAGCTTCACGGTCCTGGAAGGTGGCACCGCGACGCAGGCAAATCTGAACGCCGGCGCGACGCTGCTGACCGGCGACACCGACGCAGACCTCCCCTTCGACTTACTGACCGTGGACACAACTCCGGCGATCGCGCCGCTGCACGGTTCCGTGACGCTCAAGTCCGACGGGACATTCAGCTACACGCACGATGGCAGTGAAAACTTTACAGACAGCTTCACATACACGGTCCGCGACGCTGTCGGGCATACGGATACTGGATTGGTGACGATCACGATCACGCCAGTCAATGAGGCTCCGGTACTGGGCGCGATTGGCAACCGGTCGGTCAATGAGCAAATGACGCTGATATTCACTGCAACAGCGACGGATCAGGATCTTCCGGCTCAGACACGGACCTTCAGCCTGGACGCGGCCTCATTGGCAGCGGGCATGACGATTAATGGCAGCACGGGCGAGTTCTCATGGACGCCGACTGAATCGCAAGGCGGCGTGACCTATCCAGTGATGATCACGGTGACCGATAACGGGACGAACCCAACGAACCTCACAGACTTCGAGACGTTCAGCATCACGGTCGCCGAAGTGAACGTGGCTCCGGTGCTGGGCGTGATCGGGAACCGATCAGTCAACGAGCAGACAAATCTCAGTTTCACGGCGACGGCGACGGACCAAGATCTTCCGGCACAGACGCGGACTTTCAGCCTGGATGCGACGTCGTTGGCGGCGGGCATGACGATCAATGCCACCACGGGCGCGTTCTCATGGACTCCGACCGAATCGCAGGGCGGAGCGACGTATTCGGTCACGATCACGATCACTGACAATGGTGCGAACCCGACAAACCTGACGGACTTCGAGACCTTCAACATCACGGTCGCCGAAGTGAACGTGGTTCCGGTGCTGGGTGCAATTGGCAACCGTTCCGTCAACGAACAGGCGACCTTAAGTTTCACGGCGACCGCAACGGACCAGGATCTGCCAGTCCAGACGCGTACCTTCAGCCTGGACGCAGCCTCGCTCTCGGCGGGAATGACGATCAATTCCAGCACGGGAGCGTTCTCGTGGACGCCGACCGAATCGCAGGGCGGAGCGACGTATCCGGTCACGATCAAAGTGACAGACAACGGCGCGAACGCTGCCAACCTAAGTGATTCCGAGACGTTTAACATCACGGTCGCCGAAGTGAATGTGGCACCGATACTGGGTGCGATTGGCAATCGGTCGGTCAACGAGCAGGCCAATCTCAGTTTCACGGTGACGGCGACAGACCAGGATCTTCCGGCACAGACGCGAACGTTCAGTCTGGATGCGACCTCGCTGGCGGCGGGTATGACGATCAATGCCAACTCCGGTGCGTTCTCATGGACGCCGACCGAATCACAGGGCGGAGCGACTTACTCGGTCACGATCACGGTGACAGATAATGGCTCAAATCCAACGAACCTCACAGACTCCGAGACGTTCAACATCACGGTCGCCGAAGTGAACGTGGCACCGGTGCTGAGTGCGGTTGGCAATCGATCGGTCAACGAACAGGCCAACCTGATTTTCACGGCGACGGCAACAGACCAGGATCTTTCGGCACAGACGTTGACGTTCAGTCTGGATGTGACTTCGCTGGCGGCGGGCATGACGATCAATGCCAGCACGGGCGCGTTCTCTTGGACGCCAACCGAATCGCAGGGCGGAGCGACGTACCCGGTCACAATCACAGTCACTGACAACGGCGCGAATCCGGCGAACCTCACGAACTTTGAGACGTTCAATATCACAGTTGCTGAAGTGAACGTCGCCCCGGTTCTTACTGCGATTGGCAATCGGTCGGTCAACGAGCAGGCCAACCTGAGCTTCACCGCGACCGCAACGGACCAGGATCTTCCGGCACAGACACGGACCTTTACTCTGGACGCGACCTCGCTGGCGGCTGGAATGACGATCAATGCCAGTACGGGCGCGTTCTCATGGACGCCGACCGAATCGCAGGGCGGAGCGACATATCCGGTCACGATTACAGTCACTGACAACGGCACGAATCTGGCGAACCTCACAGACTTTGAGATGTTCAACATCGTGGTCGCGGAAGTGAACGTGGCTCCGGTGCTGGGCGCGATTGGAAACCGCTCGGTCAATGAGCAGGCCAATCTGAGCTTCACGGCGACGGCGACAGACCAGGATCTTTCGGCACAGACGCTGACATTCAGTCTGGATGCAATCTCGTTGGCGGCCGGTATGACAATCAATGCCAGTTCGGGCGCGTTCTCGTGGACGCCGACTGAAGCGCAGGGCGGAGCGACCTATCCGGTCACAATCACGGTGACTGACAACGGCACAAACCAGGCAAACCTCACGGACTTTGAGACGTTCAATATCACAGTTGCCGAAGTGAACGTCGCCCCGGTGTTGGGTGCGATTGGCAACCGGTCTATCAACGAGCAAGCCAATCTGAGCTTCTCGGCGACGGCGACGGACCAAGACCTTCCCGCACAGACGCTGACCTTCAGCCTGGATGCGAATTCGCTTGCGGCGGGCATGACGATCAATGCCAGCACCGGCGCGTTCTCTTGGACGCCGACCGAGATGCAGGGCGGAGCAACGTATCCGGTTACGATCACGGTGACTGACAACGGCACGAACCCATCGAACCTCACGGACTTTGAGACGTTCAACATCACAGTTGCCGAAGTGAACGTGGCCCCGATACTAGGTGCGATTGGGGACCGGTCAGTCAACGAACAGGCGACGCTGACCTTCACCGTAACAGCGACGGACCAGGATGTTCCGCCGCAGACACGGACCTTCAGTCTGAATGCAGCCGCGCTGGCGGCAGGAATGACGATCAATGCCAGCAGCGGTGCATTCTCATGGGCGCCGACCGAGATGCAGGGCGGAGCGACGTATCCGGTCACGATCACAGTCACAGATAACGGCGTGAACGCCGCCAATCTGAGTGACTCAGAGACCTTCAACATCACGGTCACTCAAGTCAACGTCGCACCGGTGTTGGGCGCGGTCGGGAACCGTTCGGTCAACGAACAGGCCAACCTCAGCTTCACAACCACGGCGATGGATCAGGACGATCCCGCGCAGACGCTGACTTTCAGTCTCGATGCGGTCTCACTAGCGGCGGGCATGACGATCAATGGCAGCACGGGTGCGTTCTCATGGACGCCAACTGAATCGCAGGGCGGAGCGATCTACTCGGTCACGATAACGGTGACGGATAGCGGCACGAATCCGAACAACCTCACGGACGCCGAGACTTTCAGCATCACAGTCAACGAAGTGAACGTGGCGCCGATCCTGAACTTAATTGGGAACCGGTCGGTTGACGAACTGGCAACACTGAGCTTTACGGCCACGGCAACGGACCAGGACGTTCCCGCACAGTCGCTGACATTCAGCTTGGATGCGAACTCCTTGGCGGCGGGCATGACGATCAATGGCAGCACGGGCGCGTTCTCATGGACGCCGACCGAAGCGCAGGGCGGAGCAATCTACTCGGTGACGATTACGGTGACGGACAACGGCACGAATCCAACCAACCTCGCGGATTTCGAGTTGTTCAGCATTACGGTTGCTGAAGTGAACATCGCACCGATTCTGGATGCCACCAAGAGTCCGGCGTTGAACTCAGTCAACGAAGATGCCGCCGCTCCGAGTGGCGCGGTGGGTACGCTGGTCTCCAGTCTGGTGGATTTTGCGATACCGGCCGGGCAGGTCGATAACGTGACCGATACCGATACCGGCGCGCTCGTCGGCATCGCGATCACGGGAGCGGACACCACCAATGGCGTCTGGTTCTACACGATTAACGGCGGCACAACCTGGAATCCACTTGGAACGCCGACCAGTTCAAGTGCGCGGCTCCTCGCTGCTGATGGCGACAACCGGCTGTATTTTCAACCAAACACTGACTTCAATGGAACTCTTAGCAGTGCCGTCACCTTCCGGGCCTGGGACCGAACCATTGGCACGGACGGTGACACCGCGAGCACCTCGACTATTGGAGGCAGCACTCCCTTTTCAACGGCGACCGATACAGCCAGCCTGATCGTCATTGCCGCGAACGACGCGCCGGCGGGGGTGAACGATGCGTTGTCGAGCGTCGCAGAAGACAGCGGCGTGCGGACGATTTCGTTTGCGTCGCTGTTGGGAAATGACAGTAAGGGACCAACGAACGAAAGCGGTCAGACGCTCACGATCACGGCGGTAAGCAGTCCGATGGGTGGGACAGTTGTGATCAACGGGAGCAACGTCGAATTCACACCGACGGCGGACTTCAACGGCGCGGCCAGCTTCACCTACACCTTGCAGGACAATGGCACAACGAATGGCGCCGCGGACTTCAAAACCAGTACGGCCAATGTGAACTTCACCATCACAGAAGTGAATGATGCGCCGACTGGGATGAACGATGCATTGTCGAGCGTCGCGGAAGACAGCGGCGTGAGGACGATTTCATTCGCGTCGTTGCTGGGGAATGACAGCAAGGGTCCGGCGAATGAGATCACTCAGTCGTTGACGATCACGGCGGTGAGCAGTCCGGTGGGCGGGACGGTGGCGATCAATGGGAGCAACGTGGAATTCACGCCGACAGCGGACTTCAACGGCGCGGCCAGCTTCACGTACACATTGCAGGACAACGGGACCACGAATAGTGCGTCGAACTTCAAGACGAGCACGGCCAATGTGAACTTCACCATCACGGAAGTGAATGACGCACCGACGGGAATGAATGATGCGCTGTCGAGTGTGGCGGAAGACAGTGGCGTGCGGACGATTTCGTTTGCATCGCTGCTGTCCAACGACAGCAAGGGGCCGGCGAACGAGAGCGGTCAGACGCTGACGATTACGGCGGTGAGCAACCCGGTGGGCGGGGCGGTGGTGATCAATGGGAACAACGTGGAATTCACGCCGACGGGAAACTTTAATGGTGCGGCCAGCTTCACGTACACGTTGCAGGACAATGGGACGACAAATGGAGCGGCGAACTTCAAGACCAGCACGGCCAACGTGAACTTCACCATCACCGCAGTCAACGATGCGCCAGTGGCGACGATCACGCCGACCACTTACGCAGCAACCGAGCAGACCAGCCTGGATCTGAAGAACAACGGTCTGTCGATCAGTGATGTCGACGCGGGCTCGGGATCAATGACAGTGATGTTGTCGGTGGGTGAAGGGACGCTGACGGTGTCGGCCGGCGGCAGCGGCGCGACCGTCACCAACTCTGGCTCTTCTTCGGTGACGATCACCGGAACGATCATGCAGATCAACTCGCTGTTGAACACGGACGGCGCGAGCACGGTCAGTTACAGCGATAACACCGATACGCCAATCGCGAGTACTACGCTGACGTTATTGGTGAATGACAACGGCAACACTGGTGGCGGGGCACTGACGAACTCGGACACGGCGGCAATCAATATCACGGCAGTCAACGACCCACCGGTGGCGACGATCACGCCCATCACTTACGCAGCGACTGAGCAGACCAGTCTGAATCTAAAGAACAATGGGCTGTCGATCAGCGATGTAGACTCGGGCTTGGGATCGGTGACAGTGACATTGTCGGTGGGTGAAGGAACGCTGACGTTGACGGCCGGCGCCAGTGGAGCGGCGGTCAGCAACAGTGGTACTTCGTCGGTGACGATCACCGGGACGGTGACGCAAATCAACGCGCTGCTGAACACGAACGGCTTGGGGACGATCAGTTACAGCGACAACACCGACACGCCGAGTGCAAGTACGACGCTGACGCTGTTGGTGAATGACAACGGCAACACCGGTGGGGGACCGCTGACGAACTCAGACACGGCGACGATCAATATCACGGCGGTCAATGACGCACCGGTGGCGATAATCACACCAACCAATTACGCGGCGACCGAGCAGACCAGCCTGAATTTAAGGAATAATGGTCTGTCAATCAGCGATGTGGATGCGGGCACGGGATCTATGACCGTGACGTTGTCGGTAGGCGAAGGGACGCTGACCGTGACGGCTGGCGGCAGCGGCTCGTCGGTGAGCAACTCTGGCAGTCCGCTGGTAACCATCACCGGGACGGTGACCCAGATCAACGCGCTGTTGAACACGGACAGCACGAGCACGGTCAATTACATCGACAACACGGATACGCCCATCGCGAGCACGACGTTGATTCTATCGGTGAATGACAATGGCAATTCTGGCGGTGCTCCGCTGACGAGATCGGACACCGCGACGATCAACATCATGGCAGTCAACGACCTGCCCGTGGCGCTGGACAGCATCGTGACGACGAACGAAGACACGGCCAAGACGTTCTCGGTGTCGGACTTCCCATTCACGGATTTGGAAGGGAACAGCATCGCGTCGATCACCGTGAGCAACCTGATGCTCGCAATCGGTGACACACTGACGGTCAGTCCGAGCACGGGAGCCGCAGCCGTGACCAACGGGATGACGATCACCGCAGCACAGATCGCGTCGCTGACATATAGGCCGGCAGCGAATACGAGCGATGCGAATGGCATCCCCCGTTCGACGTTCGACTTCACGGTGAACGATGCCGACAGCGGAAGCGTGTCCGCGACAATGAGCATCCATGTCATGGCGGTCAATGACGAACCGACGGCCAACGCGCTGACGACGACGGTGCTGATCGATGTGGAGTCAAAGATCACGTTGACGGGCAGCGACGGGGACGCGGACACGACACAGGCGTTGACGTTCATTCTGACCTCACTCCCGACAAACGCGAAGCTTTCACTGACCCAGGGCGGGCCACAGATCGTGGGAGTTGATGAAGCTCATCCGCTGACGTTGCCGAGCGCGGAACTGTACTTCACGACCGCTAGCAACGACGCGAGTGAGCAGACCTTCACATTTCGAGTGATGGACGACGGGGGCACGGCCAACAACGGGGACGACACCAGTTCCAATGCCTTGGTGACGGTGAACAAGCCCGGCTCGGCGGTGTGCCAAGACGGCGTCTTATTTGTCATCGGAACTTCAGCAAGTGATGTCATTGAATTGCGCACAAGGTCTGACGACTCCACGCTCCGTGTGATACTGGGAACCCAAACTTTGGTCTCGTGTCCCGTGGGATCAATCACGCGCATTTTGGTCTATGCCGGGGACGGCAACGATCGCGTCAACTCCAGTAGCGACATCAAGCAACCGATCGAAGTGCATGGCGGCAACGGTCGAGACACCCTGTACGGCAGCGCCGGCGATGACTGCCTGCTGGGCGAGGCGGGAGACGACAGGCTCTATGGGTATGGAGGAAACGACCAACTCTGTGGCGATGCGGGGAACGACAATCTCGACGGTGGCATTGGCAACGATTTGCTTTTGGGGCGCGACGGGAACGACGTGTTGACCGGTGGTTCGGGACGCGACGTCATGATTGGCGGAAACGGAGCCGACCTCCTGACGGGAGGCGCTGACGATGACCTGCTGATTGCCGGCTACACCGATTTTGACACAGTCAGTTCCACATTGATGGCGATTCTCAATGAGTGGAGCGGGCCTTCGAACTATGCGACGCGAGTCACAAGCATTCGCGCTACCCTCATTCCTGGAACCGTGCATGATGACGCGGGTGTCGACTCGCTCTCCGGCAATACCGGTCGGGATTGGTTCTTCGCCAATACGGTTCTGACCCCAACCACTCCCAAAGACTTAATGCCCGACCGCGTGAAAACGGCAGGTTCCCTGTTCGAGGAACTGGATGAGATTTAGCGAGCATCATTGGCCGACTATTCGACATATACAAACTCATTGCTGTTGAGTAGCACGCGCGCGAGTGCGGCTAAGCCGTGAGCAGTCACAAATTCGCGCAGCGTGTTCCGCTCCACTTCGGACGAGGGTCGTCCCCATACTTGCCGGATCAGGTCGTCAATTTGACGAGCTTCGTCATTCGGTGCCGTGCTCCGGACACGTTCCGCCAGGCGGTCAGACATTCGGAAAATGAACGAATTGTTGAGCAATGAAAGTGCCTGCAATGGTGTGGTCGTGACGGCTCGACGCGGCGTCTTGGTGGACGGGTCAGGGCAATCGAGTACCTCAAGAAACGGGTTGCGTCCCGAACGGACCCAGGTGCGGTACAAGCTGCGACGCGCGAAGCTGCGGCCGGGGGCATCGACAATCTCGTAGAACTGTGAGTTGAAGGTGAAGGTCGTAAAGTCGTGATAGCCCGGCCCGCCAACGACCGGATTCAATTCGCCCGACACGGCCAGCACGGCGTCTCGCAAAGTCTCGGCCTCCAGTCGCATTGGACTCTTCCGCCACAGCAGCCGATTGCCCGCATCCTTCTGAGCTGCGTCCATGCGCGGCCGAGACGATTGCTGGTACGTGGCCGACGTCACGATCAGCCGATGAATGTGCTTCAGGCTCCAGCCGTGATCCATCAACTCGGCCGCAAGCCAATCCAGTAACTCCGGATGACTCGGCCGGCCACCGTTGAATCCAAAGTCGCTCGACGTCTCCACCAATCCCGCACCGAAGTGATACTGCCACAACCGATTGACCATCACGCGTGCCAACAACGGATTCTGCCGATCTGTGATCCACGTCGCCAATGCCTTCCGCCGATCCGCATCCGAGGCATCCTTCGCCAGCTTGAAGTCGGCATCGAACATCTCAGTCTGACTGACTTCTGACTTCTGACCTCTGACTGCTACGACTCCGCCCGCCGTGACTTCCTCGGCAGGCGAAGTCGTGCTTCCGCGGAGCAGCACAAACGTCGGATCGGGATTCCGTGGCGCGACGGCATACACCTTCGTTTCGTTCGCGCGGACCAGTTGCTTGTGGAGATGGTCGATCTCGAATTTCAGTTGCGTTCGCTCGGCGCGATCCCGCTCGGCAAGCCGCGCGAGCAACTCCGGCTCGGCGATCGAATCGCTGAAAACGCCCGCCGAGGCGGCCACTTCCTCAGCCGATAGCGCCCGGTCGTACAACGCCGCGCGATCGATCGCCGCGGCCAAATGCTTGTTGCCCCCCGCCGGTCCGTGCCGCAGGCCGAAGACGACTTGAGCGGCATCCGTCTCGAACGTGACTGGCCCGCTGCTCTTGTACGGCTGGCCGTATGTGCGGCCGTTGCGATATCCGGTGATCGTGCCATCCGCGTCGTAAACGATCGCGACGTGAATCAACTGCTTGTCAGCTTCGGCTTCTTCCGGCCCTTGAAAGCTGTTCGTGCGAGAGAATCCGTTGCTGCCAGCCATCCACCGCAGAGGTTCCCGTTCTCCGAAGACGATCGCATCGAACGTTACCCCGTCGAGCGTTTGCAGACTGATCGCTCCGCCCCCTTGCTGCTGGAAGTGATCCAGCCGCACCCACGCTTCGAGCGTCTTGGCTTTGATCGCCGTCTTAAGCGGAACGGTTGCCACGAACTGCTGCCGCCCGTTGACTCGCAAAAACCCTTCTTGCAGTTTCGCCCCGTTGTGTGCCATCCCGTGCAGTTCGCTGACGGAGTCTTTCAAATCTCCGTTGAATTCCCAGCGTGCAATCGGCATTGGTGGCGGAACCTTCTTGTCGAACTTTGCCTGCCGTTCCGCGAGGATCGCTTTGCGCGCATCCGCCTCAATCTCCGCAAGCCGTTCCATCAATTGCGACAAGTCCGATTTGAGATTTGAAATTTCAAATTTGAGATCTGAGATCTGAGCTGTGCCATCTGTGATTTGAAATTTGAGATTTGAGATTGCCCTTTCCCCATGCCGCACTCCTGCCAGCCCGGCGGACATGCGGTAATAGTCGCGCTGTGAGATCGGATCGAACTTGTGATCGTGACACCGAGCACAATGCACGGTCAGGCCCAAAAACGTTTCACCGACAGTGCTGACGTAGTCTTCCAGTTCATCTTGCCGGACGACTGCGCGCATCGCGGCACTTTGCTGAGACTGCCCGACTTCGTCATACGCTCCCGCAACGAGGAAACCCGTCGCGATGATCGCATTTGGATCGTCAGGCCGCAGCACATCACCCGCCAACTGAAGTCTGACGAACTCGTCGTAAGGCAGATCGCGGTTGAAGGCGCTGACAACCCAATCGCGATACCGCCACGAGTTCGTGCGCAGCTTGTCCCGCTCGAACCCTTGGCTTTCGCCGAAGCGAATGATGTCGAGCCAGTGCCGCGCCCAGCGTTCTCCGAAGTGCGGCGAATCGAGCAGTCGCTTCACGAGCTTGTCATAAGCTTGCGGCGAATCGTCGTTCTCGAACTGCGTGACCTCGTCCAACGTCGGCGGCAGCCCGATCAAATCAAACGACAATCTTCGGATCAGCGTTCGCCTGTCGGCTTGCGGCGATGGAGATAGACTGTCTTGCTGCAATCGAGCCAGCACGAAGGCGTCGATGGGATTTGAGCTTTCAGATTTGAGATTTGAATTCTGAGATTTGAGTTCAGGCACATCTGGCCGCCGCACCGGTTGCAACGACCACCAGTCGTAACCAGCTCGCGAACCGATCGTGAACGCGAAAGGATCAATCGGCGACGTGCCCCATTTCGCTCCGCCGTCGACCCAGCGGCGCAGCAATTCGACTTCGTCCTTCGGCAGCGGCTTCTTCGGCGGCATTTCACCATCCCGCACTCGCTGCCACAAAAGACTGTCGTTCGATTTGCCCGCGACAATTGCCACCCCCGATTCGCCTCCCGTCGTCGTCGTCTCCACACGCGTCAGGTCGAGTTCTCCTTTCTTCTCTGTCCCGTTGTGGCAATCCAAACAACGCCGCGCGAGCAAAGGAGCAACGTCGCGATCGAACGTAATTGGTGTGTCGTCTGCCGCTGAGGCAACGCCAATCGCGAGCAACATCACGAAGCTGCCAACAAGCGCGTACCAACCAGAGCGATAAATCACGATCGTCTCCCCGTTCGCACGACTTCGTTTCGCGCGATTGGGGCATCGATTCGGTGCTGCACCGTTATCGTCCGGTATGGATTTGGAGTTTGTGCCCATCGCATGTCCGCAGAAATCAGGTCGTCATCGTGGGGTAGGGACCGGCGCATCAATAACTGTCGTAGACGAAGTCGCCAGACTTCGGATCTGAACTCTGGCGAGTTCAGCTACATCTGACAGTTATTTCTGAGCCGCCTATCCTACGAAAAATGAGGAGCCCCCGATCACCCGCCACTTCGCTCCCAGCGGTTGATTCTTGTACGATGCCACGCCGTTCCACAACCCTGCATGCATCTGATGAACCCAGCGAGGCGAGGCTCGTGAAGATTGCTCTGGCACAACTTAACCCGACCGTTGGCGACCTGAAGGGGAATGTCGCGCTCGTGCGCGTAGCGGCGGAACGTGCTTACGTGGCGGGAGCCGAGTTGCTCGTCACATCGGAGATGGTCGTCAGCGGATATCCGCCGAAAGACTTGCTGCTGCGAGAGGGCTTTGCTCACGCCTGCGATCGTGCGGTGAGTGGGTTGGCAAAGGAGTTGCCACGCGGTTTGGCCGTGTTGGTTGGGCACCCGACCCGGTGGGGAGTGACCGAAGGCCGCACGGCGAATGCGGCCAGCTTGCTCTTGGACGGCGAAGTCCACGACACAATTCACAAGACGTTACTGCCGAACTACGACGTGTTTGATGAACAACGCTACTTCCGGCCAGCCGAGCGCGTGCGGCCGATCGAACTGCGTGGAGTGAAGCTCGGTGTCCACATCTGCGAAGACGCTTGGTACGGCGAGCCGCAGACGTTTTATCACGATCGCCCGCTTCAGCAGTTCGATCCGATCGCTGAGTTGGTTTCCTTCGAGATCGACATACTGATCAACCTTTCGGCCAGTCCCTTCGAGAAGGACAAGCCGAATCGCCGGCTGAACATTCTGCGACGGCATGTCTCGCGACACCGGAAGCCGTTTGTCTTCGTCAACCAAGTCGGTGGGAATGACGATCTCGTCTTTGATGGCAACAGCTTGGTGCTCGATTCCGCAGGCAACGTGATGGAACAGCTCGCACCCTTTGCGGAAGACGTGCGGGTGGTTGATCTGGGGGTGTTCGCTCGGACGAATGATGTGTCCCATAAGTCCCATGTGAGTTATGGGAATTATGGGATTGATGGGCTTCGCCTACGCGAAGCAGACCTTCTGGACGCGCTGGTGTTGGGCCTCAAAGATTATCTGCGGAAGAGCGGCTTTAAGGACTGCGTCCTTGGTTTGTCGGGTGGCATTGATTCGGCCCTCGCGTGCTACATCGCGACGCAAGCGGCAGGCAACGAGCACGTTCACGGATTGCTCATGCCCAGCCGGCACAGCAGCGAGCACAGTGTCAGTGATGCGAAGTTGCTCGCCGAAAACCTAGGTATCGATCATGCGGTGATCCCGATCGACGCGATGCACGGCGCTTACGAGGCGACGACCGTTGTGGGTGACGACTTGAAGTCACAGCCCGGTGGACTGGCCGATCAGAACTTGCAAGCGCGCATTCGTGGAGCGCTGGTGATGATTCGCAGCAATCGACACGGCTGGCTGGCGTTGGCGACCGGCAACAAGAGTGAATTGGCCGTTGGCTATTGCACGCTGTACGGCGACATGGCTGGCGGTTTCGCGGTGCTCTGCGATCTTCTGAAGCGAGACGTCTACGCCATCTCACGCTACATCAACGAGGTCCGCGAACACCGCGAGGTCATTCCCCTCAGTTCGATCACAAAGGCACCGAGCGCAGAACTTGCGCCGGATCAATTCGACCAAGACACATTGCCGCCATATCCGATCTTGGACGCCATTCTCGAAGGGCTGATTGAACGGGAAGAGTCTGTGGCGACTTTGAGCGAACGATTTCCAGCCGAGACAGTGCGCTGGGTGGCGACTCGGTTGGACCGCAACGAATTCAAACGTCGTCAAATGCCGCCGGGCATCAAGCTGACCGCACGCGCATTTGGCAGCGGACGCCGCATGCCGATGGCGGCAAAATTCGACTGGAGCTTTTGATGAGCACAACCGTTGTTCGTTCACCCTCGTCGCGATGTGAGTTCGGTATCGCGATCGCCGACATCACTCCGCCTGTCGGGATGTATCACCGGATGTGGGGCGCGGCGGCACATGACCGCTCAACCGGCATCCATCGGCCCCTGCGAGCGACCGTCGCTGTGATGCGGCCACTGCCGGTGGGGGCCGCGGTCACGATGCGGCAGACCGTACTGATCACGCTCGATCACTGTTTGCTGCGAGCACTCGAAATGGAAGAACTGCTGAGTGCGACGTGCGAGTTGACAGGTCTGGAACGTTCGGAATTGTTGGTCACGTTTTCGCACACGCACTCCGCCGGATATCTGTCTCGTGACCGAGCCGACTTGCCCGGCGGCGACATGATCGGCCCGTACCTCGACAGCCTGCCAGGCAAGATTGCCGCGGCCTTCAGTGCGGCACAAGCTGGCCGGAAACCGGCGACTCTGACGTACGCATCGACGACGTGTGCAATGGGCTGTCAACGCGATTACTTCGATCAGGCACGCGGGCAATTCGTCTGTGGGTTCAATCCGGATGAAGCGGCTCCGTTGCCGTTAAACGTCGTGCGCGTGACGGACGAAGTAGGACAGGCGGCCCGCCTGTCTACCACAGGCGAGCCGCCTGTGCTACGAGCCACGATCGTCAACTACCCGTGTCATCCGACGACGCTGGCGTGGGAGAACACGCTCGTCAGCCCCGACTACATCGGCACATTGCGCGACGTCGTCGAAGCTGAGACACATGCACCGTGTCTGTTCTTGCTCGCGCCGTGTGGCGATATCGGGCCGCGAGACGGTTTCGTTGGAGACGTTTCGGTTGCGGATCGCAACGGGCGACAAGTCGGGTTCGCGGCGTTGAGCACTCTGGAGGGAATGTCTCCTGGTGAGACGGATCAGGTTTACGCGGGGCCAGTCTTTTCCGGAGCGACACTCGGTGCGTGGCAGCATCGCGCGTGGGATGTCGATCGACATGTCGCAACGGCGACGGTCAAACATGCGGTACTTTCGGTGCCTCTGCCGTACTTACCGTCGCTGCCGAAACTTGCCGACGCAGAGCAGAGGCATCACGAATTGATGGCCGAGGAGCAAGCAGCTCGCGCGGCTGGGAAGCTCGACGAGGCAGTCGCCTTGCGGACGCTGGTCGAACGGCAGATACGATTATTGCACCGCATTCGGCCATTGCCGCCGGGAATGACGTATCCCTGTCCCGCGTGGGTGTGGCAATGGGGCGATGCTTTCTGGATCGCGACCGAAGGAGAGACATATCACTTTTTGCAGGCAGAGTTGGCTCGCCGATTCCCGCACCGACCGCTCATTGCGATCACGTTGGCGAACGGGACGAATTGCAGTTACCTGCCGACTCGCGAGTCCTACTCGAAGCCGCAGCTTTATCAACCAGAAGTCGCGTTGTTGGCCGCTGGCAGTCTGGAACAACTCACCGACGCAATCGGCCGGCAGTTGGCCGAATGGGACGCCAAACCGGCGAGCGGGGGATGTTAATCTTCACGCGGGGAAGAATGAGGTTTTTCTGATCAGCCGGAACGCGCTAGCGTCCGGTTCATGAGTCAATCGACATTCCGAACCGAACGCTAGCGCGTCTTCAAGACTACGAATTCGGGTTCATGTGAGTGAGCGGCAAGGCTGACGCCGGCGTCAGCCGGCGTTAGCCCCCGGACGAATCGCGAGTGTGGTTCTGGCCCAACGGGCCAAGACTCGGCAGCCCAGGGCAACGCCCTGGGTTTGATGGCGTCGAAAACGGTAAGC
>JAYVSP010001001.1:0-7623 GCA_043775215.1 Planctomyces sp.
GGGCTTCTTATTGTTGTTCTATTCGTCACCCAGGGCTTCGCCCTGGGCTATCGAGTTGCACCCCTTTGGGGCGAAAAACAAGACTGCGCAACTTCAATATGCGTGAGCGAGGGCGGACGCATCACAAGACTTTGAATTCATCGTGTTCTGGAGCATTCGCCCTCGCTGACACTTTGGGTTACTCAGGTTTTAGCCAGCCTTCCGGCGTCCAGCCCCGAGCGACGTTGTACGTGCGGATCATGGTTTGCAGTTGTTCGCAAGTCAGCGTTGCACCGGAGCTGACGTCACCGGCGTCGGTCAGCGGTTCGTCGAGGAAACGCGGCGGCAGCGTATCTTCGGCGGGGATCCAGCCGGCGCGGATGTTGAATAATTTTTTGGCGGTGACAATGCGGTTTGCGGTTTCGGTCAATTCGGCCGAGGTGATATCCCAGCCGGTGACTAACTGCAGCATCTCGGCCATCGCGGCCAGCTTGTCGTCGAAGACTCCGCGCAGAAACTTGCACAGGATCAGCGAGTCCATCAGCGCGGATTCGTTCTCGGTTTCAATCGCGTAGCCGACGGCCGATTCATCGCCGTGCAGGCGATCGACTTTGTCCGAGAAATCGACCTGATACGCTCCGCTGCGATTGTGGTCCGCACCGCGCGTTCCGACCGCGAAACCGAGTGCCATTGTCTGAAGTGCTCGCGGTTCGTAGCCGGGGATTTCCAATCCTTTGACGTGTGGCGCAAAGGCTTCCGAGCCGCGACCGATCTGTTTCGCCGCCGCTCGGCTGCCGAGCGACAACAATTCGCCGAGGCCCTCGCGCCGGCCGATCAGCCGGATCGTTTCGAGCATCGCTGCTCCGTTGCCGAACCGTAGTTGCGGTTCGGACAGCAGTCCGCGCTCGGCACACTCCATCGCGAACGCGATGGTGCCACCGGTGCTGATCGTGTCTAAGCCAAACTCATCGCAGAGCGCCGCCGCTTGCAAGACTGTTTGAGGATCCGAAATTCCGCAGAGCGATCCGAGCGCGAACAAGCTTTCGTATTCCAGCCGCACGCCGGTCTGCGCAGTATTGGCGCTCGCCGATGCCATCGCCAGTTTGAGTGGGAAGATGTGTTCGCAACCGATCGTGCAAGCGGCACAAGAGGATCGGGTTCGCTCGCGGTCTTGCGCGAGTTGCTCGGGGGCGAGCGACGCGGCCGACTCGAACGAGCCGCTTTGAAAGTTGCGTGTCGGCAGCGTGCCGAGCCGATTGAAGACCAGCAAATTGCTGACGGTGCCAAGCTCGCGATACTTCTCGGTCGCCGGACCAAAGGACTTTTTCGACAGTTCCTTGGCGTACTTGATCAGCTCATCAGGATGCGCGAAGCCGGTCTGCCGATCACCGCTGACGGCGATCGCCTTGAGTCGTTTTGATCCCATCACGGCACCGAGTCCGCCGCGTCCGGCGTGTCGACCGTCGTGCGAGATCGTCGCGTACCGAACGAGATTCTCGCCGGCCGGACCGATCGCGGCGATACGATACTTCGAGCCGAGTCGCTCGCGCAGCCGCTCGGTCGCGTCGCGACTGGACATGCCCCAGACATCGCTCGCCGGTTCGAAACGGACACCGGTTTCGTCGATGACAACGCATGTCGGATGTTCTGCCGCGCCGACGATCACGATCGCGTCGTGTCCTGTCTTCTTGCCGGCAATCGCGAAATGTGATGACGACAGCGAATCATTGATCCGCTCGGTCAGCGGTGACTTGGCCATCACGACGAATTTCGCCGACGTCGTCAACGGACTGCCGACCAGCGGACTGAACACGAACGCCAACGGGGCTTCTGGTGATAGCGGATCGCGTTGATCGGCCTCAAGATTCAATAGCAGCCAAGTGCCTAAACCGCTGCCCCCCAAAAACGACCGCAGAGCGTCGCGCGGGATTGGCCGCACGACACTCTGCTGATGACTGAGGTCGATGTGCAGGAAGCACTGGTGGTAACCGGGAAGTGAATTGGACATTGCCCAATTCTAGCAGCCTCCGTGCTGATGGGCTTGATCACGATGAAGCAAATCAAGCCCGTCGGGGAGTCGCCCTCCCAGGCGAAAACCAGTGTGGCACGAAGACTCGTAGGACTGACGTCCCCCGCTCGCCAAGGCGATATTAGAAGTCACTGATTGCTTCGCTGCCGGCTCGCGTCGAAAGTGCTCGCCAAGTCGCTAAGGCAATGTTGCTGCTGATGAAACGGCCGGAGCCATCCATCATCTGCACCGTCACTCCGCCCGTGTGATAGCTGCGAGAGGTCACGGCCGCGTAGGTCAGGTTCGCGGTGCTGGTTCCTTCGCGAGTGGAGATGAGGTCATAGTCGTTGGTGCCCGACATGACTTTCGTGTTGGGTGTGAAGACGGACGTGAAACCCGCCTGATGTGTTTGACCAGCAGCCCAACCGGTGTGGCCGATCGAAGCCAGTGTGCCGGCGGTTCCCAGTGCCGCCTGATTCGCCGGAATGGCGGCTCCTGCCGTGTTCGGCGTGGTGCCATCGCGGTACACCGGCTGCAAGACTTTCACTTCGGCGAAACCGATGGTGCTGCTGGTGCCGTCGCGCAGGGCGGCCATTCTCATTCCCTGGTTCGGCAGGAAGACGCCGTCGCCATACGTGCCGTTCGTGGGATTGTAGACAAACCACTGACCCGCATTTGCTCCGTAATTCACCGGGAAAAGCGTGCCCTGCAGTTTATCTTCGACCTCACTGGGGCAAATGTAAGTGGCAATGCGAATCTGAGTGACCGCGGGCTGGGCGGTAAAGGTCGCCCCCCAATTGATCGTCTTCGACAAGCTGGACTGTTCCATGGATGCGAGCAATCGAGAGTGAACAGACCACGGCTCAAACGCCACAGCAGGGTTCATTGTGGCCGACGGTGGAAAGCACCGATTCGACTCTTCATAGGTGTGCAGCGCCACACCGATCTGCTTGAGATTGTTCTTGCACTGCGACCGTCTCGCCGCTTCACGAGCTTGCTGCACGGCTGGCAGCAGCAACGCAATAAGGATCGCGATGATCGCGATCACGACCAACAGTTCGATCAACGTGAATCCGCGCGGCCGTGAGGAAACTGTTTTCTTGGAACACGCTGCTGGCAACAACATTCTGACCTCTTTTTTGTGAAAGACCTAAAACCTGGGAGGATGCACCTGACTGGCTGAATCCGAGAGAGGACTCAACGAAGACTGCCGTTTTCAAAAGCGAGCAAGCGGCTCGCCAGAACTGCCACGGAAAATCGCGACCTTCCGTGTCGCGTCGTGTACACCGCGGCTGACGGCACTTCCTAGAACTTACGTCAGGATTGAGACCCTTGACGGCGAATCGCACTGATCCGACAAACGTCAAGCGGCTTCTGAACCCGGCTGCTGGCGAGCCGCGTGCCGACATTCAGGCAGAAGATTTCTTTTGTGAAAGATTCCGTGCTTTTGCAGGAATGCGACCGCCATCGTGGCCGCGACCTATTGATGTCATGGCAGTTCTGGCCTGGGCCGACCTTTGTCAAAGATTTGTCACACAGGACATAACGATTCTGTGCGCCATGACTTTGACGCATTTCTCGTCAGTCACCGCCCACATCTGCTGCCAAAATCAACACGCTGTCTTGATCTGTCAGAGCCGTTTGAGCGTCGGTCGTGAATCGGCGACCATTAATATTGGCCAGCAAACCGGGCTTCAAACGTGATCCGTCAAGACAGGTTCGGGCAAACTCCGGAAGCTGTTTCCCCGCGGCGATCAGGGCATCTCCCAACGTCAGCGTTGTCACCTCGACATCGAGCGCTGCGAGACCGGCTCGTTGACGCGGCATCCCAAAGAATTCAACACGCACATTCGGCATGATTCATACCAGCGACTTTAAGTCGCGCAGGCCGAGTTCTTCGCGGCTGGCCAGCGGCTCGCCATACGCGGTTCCGATTGTCCAGCCCCAATATCGAGCCCGATCGCGAATGTCATCCATTGCGGTGGGAAATGCGGTTGGCCGGCCGGTCACGAACTGCGATTCGTAACAGCGGATCGACTGCAACTTGGCATCGATGTGCGGCGAGATATCGAGCACGAACGCCGGCTTCGGATGAATGCGCAGATGAATGCTGAAGAAGTAAAGCATCTTCGGCGGCCAGAACACTTCGCCGGGAAGATCACTTTTCGTCAGCTTGGCCCAAAAACGAGCGTCGTCTGCCAATCGACTGGCCGCAATGTGATCGGGATGTGCATCGTCCCAGTACGGCGCCAGAATGAGTTTTGGCCGCGCCAGCCGAAACACGCCCGCAAGTGCTCGACGTGATTCAAGGTCGTCTTGCAAACTGCGATTCGGCAGGCCGAGATTCGCTCGCCAGTCGAGTTCAAGAACCTGAGTTGCCGCCGCCGTTTCTTCTGCACGGATTTTCAAAGATCCCTGCGGAGTTGGCTCGCCCGTCGTGAGGTCAATCACACCGACTCGTAAACCAAGTTGACGGCACAACAAGATCGTGCCGCCGACACCAATTTCGGCATCGTCCGGATGTGGGGCGACGACCAGAACGTCCAGCGGAGCGGAAGGAGCTTGCACGATGAACCCGCTCATTGAGTGAATGCGGCCGAAACTGTCTCGGCCTGCGTCTGGCCGTCATGGAACTCGGCCCAACGGCCCCAAGAGTATTGCCACTCCATCCACATGCGAAGAAACGACCATAGCAGCCGCATCTTGGAGAGATGGTCCGGCGAAAGCTTGCTTTGCGCCAGATGCGACGAAGCTGCGGCTGCCGCCAGTCCCCAGCACTGAGCCAGCGTTCGGCTGGCTCCATCAGGAGAGAGGTCTGGATGACTTTCGTCTTTCATCAAGCCGCTCGCATCAGCCACGACGAAGAGCTCAAAAAGCTGACTTCGGAACGGATCGACTTCGAGCGGTTTCGTTTGTCGTTCGGCCTCGCAGATGAGGGCGTCCAAGCGAGAGATCACATCATCGGCCAAGCTCTGAGCGGGAGAATCGTGCATGGTGTCCTGCGGCGTGAGAAATCCAAATCAAAAACGCCACATAACAGAGCAGAGTGGGCGTGTTCCGGCAAGTGTGAGTAGGATTGTGTGAGCAGGATTTAAAATCCCAATGTGCAAATCCCAATGTCCAAATTACGGCGTGAAGTCGCAGTCGGGCGTTAGCGACAAACAGAAGTGAGCGATCAGCATCGCGGCGTTCTCCAGATCATCGAGCGATATGACTTCGACGGGGCTGTGCATGTAGCGGTTCGGGATCGTGACCAAACCGGTGGCGACACCGCCGCGGCTGATTTGCATGACGTTGGAGTCGTTGCTGGCCGCTCGTGCCAAGCCACCGGGTTGCACGGGAATGTCGTGTTGTTTGGCGAGCGCAGTGAGACGCTCGAAAACGATGTGGTTCACATTCGGGCCCCGGTACAAGACCGGGCCGGCGCCGAGCTTAATCTTGCCGTGTTGGTTCTCGTCGATCGTCGGGCAATCGGTCGCGTGCGTCACATCGACCGCGATACCCAATTGCGGATCAACAGAATACGTGCTGGTTTGCGCACCTCGAAGGCCGATCTCTTCCTGGACCGTGGAGACCGATACGACCGCCGCTTGTGGACGATCTTCAGCGACAATCTGCAACGCGCGCATCACGACCCACACGCCGACCTTGTTGTCCATACCGGGAGCCGCCGCGAGATTGTTTCGCAGCCGCCGTATGCCAAGCTCGAAGGTCACCGGATCACCGACCGAGACCAGTTCCTTGGCTTCGTCGGCGTTTTTTACGCCCAAGTCGATCCACAGATCTTTGATTTCGGGGACCGCCTTTTTGTCTTCGGGAGTTTGCAAGTGAATCGCCTTGCGAGCGATGACTCCTCGCAACGGACCGGCCTTCGTCCAAACCACCATGTTCTGACCAATGAGTTGCTGCACGTCCCAGCCGCCGATCGCACTGACTCGCAGGAAGCCATCTTTATCAATGTTGACGACCATCAAACCGATCTGATCGCAATGCCCAGCCAGCATGATCCGCGGCGAGCCGCTCGGATTCACGGCTGCGATCACGTTGCCATGCCAATCAGTTTGTACCTGAGCGGCAAACGGCTTCACGAAATCACGGACAACTTCTTGAGCCGGACGTTCATAGCCCGAGGGACTTGGGGCCGTGAGTAATCTTTCGAGGAAATTCTGCGAGGCAGCATCCATGACGAGTGGCAATCCTTTCGCAAACAAAAGCAAACGATCCGAGATGAAAAGGAACGTTGGAGTGCATCGGCTAATCGACGCACTCCAACATGTTGTCGGTGTCGTACAAAGTTGGGCGAATATGCGGAAGGGGTCGGAATCTTTTTCAGTCGGACGAATGGCGAATAGAGGTGAACGCTGCCCCGAAAAGACTCCCGGCCCTCTCGCGGTCTATGCCGCTTTTTTCTGCTTGCCCTTCTTCGCATCCGGCCTCTTCGGCAGTTTGGCCTTCTGCTCGTCGGTCAGGATCGGCTCGACCTTCTCACGAATCTGGTGACGCAGCGCGGTGATCTGCTTCTCGACTTCGTCGATCTGCTTTTGCTGCTCGTCAGTTGCCTTCGTGGCATCCTTGATCGCTTGTTGCATTTCCTTCCCCTTCTTGCCGCTGGTCCGGGCGTCTTTGAGAACTGCGGCACGCGCTTTCTTCTGATCGTCGGTCAGCACTTTGTCGAGCTTCCCGTGCAACTCTTTCATTTTCGGGCCGAATTCCTTTTCGAGTTCGGCGACTTTAGTTTTCTGCTCGTCCTTCAACTCGATCCCTTTGGGCAGTCGAACGGCAGGCTGTTCTTTCCGCTTCGCTGCGGCTTTTGCCTTCCCCTTGGGCTTGGCATCGTCAGCCAATGCCGGGGACAGCAATAAAGCGGAAACACTCAACGCCAGCAGGCACTTCCATAATTTCATCACGAGCCGGACTCCTTGAAGTGGAATGGGATTAAGCGACACGTCGCTGGAACTACTTTCGACTCGTCGAGCGATTCGGTCCGCCGAGCAGCAGACAACGGGAAGAGATGCGCGAGAGCGAAAAGTTATTCTCCACACGGTTGGAGATGACACGAACCCGATGCGCCAGCGAGAACGCGAGCGAAGGAGTTGTGATCATTGGGGGCCAGAGCAGAGTTCGACAACGTGCCCGTCCGGATCGTTGAGAAACACCTGCGTGAAGCCGTCAGGACGCGGCTTCGGCGACGAGACGATCTTCAGGCCGAGTTCCTGCGCGCGAGCGTAAGCCGCGTCGGCATCATCGACCAAGAACGCGAAGTGGTGCGAGCGGGATGTGCGGAATTCTTCTGGCAGCGGGTTGCCCGCGGGCGGCGTGCCGACGTGCTCTTGAATTAGATGAATTTGCGTCGCTCCAGCCTGAAACCAGGAGCCAGGAAATGTGAAAGCCGGCCGAGAATCCTCGCGCATTCCCAATGCTTCGACATAAAACTGACGGGAGCGATCGAGGTCTTTGACAACGATCGTCACATGGTCCAGCGACTTCACTTGGATGGGAGCAGCCATGAGTACGTCCTTCAGTGCGTTTCACACTACCTAGTGCCCGTCCGAAAATCGTTTTGTGCCGGGTATTCGCGAACGAATCTTGGAAAAAAGCCTCGAAGATGAAACGGTTTGGTTCAAAAAGGCGTAACA
>JAYVSP010001002.1:0-3796 GCA_043775215.1 Planctomyces sp.
AGTAAAGTAAGTGCCATTGACCGTCAGGGAGCGGTCATAAGTCCTTGTCCGTCACACTCCCTGACGGTCGCGGCTCGAAAGATTCACAGGCTCGGAGCGGCGCACCACAATGTTGCAAGAAAAACAACGTCTTCGGCCTTAATGATATAAGATGTCCAACTCTGGAAAGGTCACGCTGCATTTTTGCTGAGGATTAAATCTCAAATCTTTTGGGTAGTCCGATTCCGATGACATGCACCTCGCCGGTGAAGTTCCGCGACAATGGGTTGTCGAACCCACGCTTGCGAGCCACGAACGTCACCGTCTGCTGAGCACGAATGCACACGGCCGGGCCGTCGGCAGGTGGCTCGATCGGCAATCCCGTGTCACAATCCAGCCCGGACGGGAGATCCACAGCGAAGACTCGTCGCTCCGATCCGTTGATCGCGGCAATGGCCGTGCGGTACGGCTCACGTACCTCGCCGACGGTTCCCGTACCGAGCAAGGCGTCGACCACCCAATCGGCGTGGGCCAATTCAGCCTCAATGTCGGCTATTCTGGGGGTGCGACCGAGTATGAGACGCGGCGTCTCGCCCGCTTCCAGAATGCGCCAATTTGCCGCCGCGTCTCCGGTCAGTTCATCGGGATTCGCAAACAGCAACACTCGCACGTCGAATCCGTGCAGCTCCAGATGCCGAGCGATGACAAAGCCGTCGCCGCCGTTATTCCCTTTCCCCGCACAGACTACGACCGGACCCTCAATGCCCAGACCAATCAATTGCTCGGCGGCTCCTCGCCCGGCGTTCTCCATCAACACCAGTCCGGTCATCCCGAACTTTTCAATCGCTCTCCGATCAACCGCACGCACTTCGTCTCGAGACAACGATCGGCCTATCACTTGGGAATGCGACATCACAGCACCTCACTACGGAATGATGGGAGGTCCAGAATGTAGAGCGTTGCGGCAGGAATGCCGAATGGATGTCGCGGAGTCGAGAGTCTTTTTCAAGGGGTGCGGCAAATTTGCCGGGCCCACACTAACCCGAAGCGCCAGCGAGGGCGGGCGCTCCACGAGACGTCAAACGGAGAATGACATCTTGTCGAGCGCCCTCGCTGGCGCTTCGGGTTAGTGTGGGCTGCCAGGATTTGTGGGCACACCCTTTTCAGGTCGATGATGTCGCACGACTGACAAAGGCGAGTGACGCCGACCTGAAAAAGACTCACGCCCCCATGTGCCACAACCGTTAGAACCGCTAGGCACGAGCTCCCGATAGCCGTTCGGCTTGCTTTCCTTTCAAAGGCATTGTGTTACGATCCTTGCCACAAAGTCACCACCATGAGGAGCCTAAAGAGTGCTGGATGCGTATGCGGACCGCTGGGCACTGATCACCGGAGCTTCTTCCGGCATCGGAGCCGAATTCGCGCGCAAGCTGGCCGCTCGCGGAATGCACCTCATTTTGACAGCGCGTCGAAAAGAATTGCTTGCAGCGCTGGCCGAGGAACTGCACACTCGGCATGGCACAAAAACCGAGATCATCTCCGGAGACTTGAGCGATCCTGCTGAGGCGCGGCGTCTGTTTGAAGACATCCAGGCCAAAGGAATTCCGGTCGAATTGCTCGTCAACAACGCCGGTTTTGGTTGGGTGGGAACAGTTGACGAAACCCCTGTGGACGTCATGTGCCAGATGATGCGGCTCAATAATCAGGCACTGGTTGATCTGACGTACCGCTTCCTGCCGGGCATGCTATCTCGCGGACACGGTGGCATCATCAATGTCGCCTCGGTCGCGGCCTTTCAGCCGGTTGCATACATGCCAGTTTATTCTTCCAGTAAAGCATTCGCGTTGCATTTCAGCGAAGCACTCTGGGCCGAGTGTCGCGATCGCGGAGTGACCGTCACGGCGCTCTGTCCAGGGACAACTCAAACCGAATTCTTTGATGTGGCGAACGTCCCTGGTTGGTTGAAGAAACATCGCTTTTCGACCCCGGAACAAGTTGTCAAAGCCGGATTGAGAGCACTCGAACGCCGCAAGCAATTCGCCGTCCCCGGCTGGCGCAATCGATTCATGACCTTTTTAGTACGCATTGCTCGCCGCAGAATGGTTGTCCTGCAGTCGATGCGGTTCTTCCGGCCTCGCAAAAAAGATGAGGCTCCAAAAATGTCCAATGACCAAATCCCAATGACCAATGAAATCCCATTGTCCAAATCCCAATGACCAATCAATTCTCGATTCCCGAATTGCCACGAACGATGTGAGCGAATAACAGAGAACGATTCGGTAGTTGGAGTTTGGGATTTGGTCATTGGGTTTTGATCATTCGCTCCTCCCCCCGTTACACTGGCCCCGTTTGTCCGAAGCCTTTTTGAATGTTTTGAGGAATAGCATCGTGTCGGCAACAGCAGTCGTCGGTTTGCAGTGGGGAGATGAAGCCAAGGGGAAGATCGTTGATCTGCTGACCGCGGAGCATGACATCGTCGTCCGCTACCAAGGTGGCAACAATGCCGGGCACACGGTCAAGTTTGATGGCGAAACCTACAAGCTATCGCTGATGCCGGCCGGCATTTTGCGAGATCACATCGTCTCGGTCGTGGCCACCGGCGTGGTCATCAACCCCAAGGCGTTTCTGGCCGAGTTGAATGGTATCGTTACGCGGCGCGGACCGGTCGCGCCGGAACGGTTGAAAGTCAGCGACCGAGCACACGTCATCTTCCCGTATCACTTGGCCGAAGAGGCGGTGCTCGAAAACAGTCGCAAGGACGAAGCGATCGGCACGACCATGCGTGGCATCGGTACGTGTTACCGCGAGAAGGCCGGGCGGTCTCATGCGTTGCGCATCGGCGACCTGCTGTATCCCGACCTGCTGAGGCGTCGGCTGCACGAAATCGTGGCGTACAAGAACCAGATGCTGAAGGCGCTCGATCCGAACTTTCAGCCATTCGATGCCGACGCGATCTTCGCCGAGTACACCGGCTACGCGACGCTGCTGAAACCCTACATCTGCGACACCACCGCGTTTCTGCATCATGCTCTGGATGACAAGAAGCGACTGTTGTTCGAGGGTGCCCAAGGGAGTCTGCTCGATCTCGATCACGGCACATTTCCCTATGTGACATCGTCGAGCAGTTCGGGCTGCGGCATTCACAGCGGCAGCGGCGTGCCGGAACGAACGATCTCGCGGATGATCGGCATCGTCAAAGCCTACACAACGCGCGTCGGCGGCGGCCCCTTCCCGACCGAATTGGACAACGAGATCGGTCAACATATCCGCGACGTCGGCCATGAGTACGGCACGGTCACTGGCCGGCCGCGCCGTTGCGGTTGGTTCGATGCGGTTGCAGCCGGTTACGGTGCGCGGCTCAGCGGTGTCGATTGCCTCGCCGTGATGTTGCTGGATGTGCTCAGCGGTCTCGACGAACTGAGGGTTTGCGAGGCTTATGAACTCGATGGCGAACGGACGACCGACTTCCCCAGCCATGTCGAACGGCTGGCTCAAGTCCAACCGATCTATCGCACGCTCCCCGGCTGGAAGACCGACATTTCGCACATCCGCCGAGTCGCCGATCTGCCGGTCAATGCGCGCCGTTATGTCGACACGATCGCCGAACTGCTGCGCTCGCACGTCGAGATCATCTCCGTCGGCCCCGACCGCGAGCAGACGATTCTGAGTTAAAAGATTCTTCCCCCACCGACCCCGTGTCGGTGGTGAAATGCCTTATATCGTTAACGCCGAAGGCGTTGTTTTCCTGACACAAAATCCTAAATCCGAAGAACCAAATCCAAAGGAAATCCGAAACACAAAATCTGAAATGAGTCCC
>JAYVSP010001003.1:0-2756 GCA_043775215.1 Planctomyces sp.
AACGCGCTAGCGTCCGGTTCGGAATGTCGATTGACTCATGAACCGGACGCTAGCGCGTTCCGGCTGATCGGAAAAACCTCATTCTTCCCCGCGTGAAGACTAACGTCCCGCGCTCGCCCCTTCGCAGCAAAAGGAGTCACACAATGTACGACGTTTTCAAACGACTCGGCATTCAAGACATCAACTCCGGTGTCTGCTCTGGTGATTGGTTTCCGCAGCCGAGCGGTGGCGAGCTTGTCTCGCACAATCCGGCGACGGGTGAGCCGCTCGCGCGCGTACTGACGGCGTCGCGAACGGACTATGACCGCGTGGTCGAACGCGCCAGTTCGGCATTTACAACTTGGCGAAACGTCCCGGCTCCGGCGCGGGGCGAAGTCATTCGGCAGCTCGGCATCGCCTTGCGAGAAAAGAAAGATGACCTGGGCCTGTTGGTCACGCTGGAAGCGGGCAAGGTGTTGTCAGAGGGACGCGGCGAAGTTCAAGAGATGATCGACATGTGCGACTTCGCAGTGGGGCTGTCGCGGCAATTGCACGGCCTGACGATCGCCACCGAACGGCCGCAGCATCGGATGTTCGAGCAGTGGCATCCGCTCGGGGTCGTTGGCATCATCACGGCCTTCAATTTTCCAGTGGCGGTGTGGGCCTGGAACGCCGCACTCGCAGCCGTCTGCGGCGACACGATGATTTGGAAACCGTCGCATCAAACGCCACTGACCGCGATCGCCGTGCAACACATCGTCAATGACGTATTCTCGCGAAATGGCTTTTCCGACATCTGCCACCTCTGTTTAGGGAGCGGTCATGATCTGGGCCAATGGATGGCCGCCGATCAACGCTTGCCACTGATTTCAGCGACCGGAAGTTGCACGATGGGTCGCTCAGTCGGCGAGACAGTCGCGCGACGGCTCGGCCGCAGCCTGCTGGAACTGGGCGGCAACAACGGCATCATTTTGACCGAGACCGCCGACCTCGACCTCGCTTTGCGAGCGGTCTGTTTTGCTGCGGTCGGCACGGCTGGCCAGCGATGCACGACGCTACGACGACTATTCCTGCACGAGTCGATTGCCGAGCGTTTCCTGGACCGCTTGGTGCATGCATATCGCAGTGTCAAAGCCGGCAATCCGTGGGAACCAGGCGTACTGCTCGGCCCGCTGATCAACGCCGCCGCCGTCGAACACATGCTGGCCGCAGTTCAAATCGCGCGCGATGCGGGAGGCGAAGTCCTATGCGGAGGCCGCCGCATCGACCGGCCTGGCCACTTCGTCGAACCAACGATCATTCGCGCGCGTGCCGATATGGCGATCGTCCGCGAGGAGACCTTCGCGCCGATTCTTTATGTCATGACTTACCGTTCGCTGGACGATGCGATCGAACAGCACAACGCGGTGTCGCAAGGACTGTCCTCGGCAATCTTCACCGATCGGCTGACTGAGGCCGAACGATTCTTGTCGGCCAGCGGAAGCGACTGCGGCATTGCGAACGTGAACATCGGCACGTCGGGCGCGGAAATCGGCGGCGCGTTCGGCGGCGAGAAAGAAACCGGCGGCGGCCGTGAAGCCGGCTCCGATGCCTGGAAAGCCTACATGCGCCGCCAGACCTGCACCATCAACGGCGGCCGCGCACTGCCGCTGGCTCAAGGAGTCGAGTTCGATCTGTCCACAGAATAACAGTAGTATGTGTGTCTTTGTATAGTAAAGTCATGCTGGTCGAATTTGGTGAAGTCTTGGTCTTGGACTGCCCGGTTTGAAAAATCGGGCTACGAGTCAGAGTACGCGGAGTCGTTCAGGTCGAAGATGCCACTTATCATTGCAGCCAGTTTTCGACCTCAAGTCCCGAAATTGCGGATAAGTCACTGTCGGTTGTGACAACAGTGCAATTGCCCAAATTCAAGGCGACGGCGGCGATCATGATGTCGATGGTCTGCATCGGCCGACCGGCACGCATCAAATCGGCATGAATGCGACCGTATTCAAAAGCGGTGCGCTGGTCGAACGGCCAAACTCTCAATGTGGGAAGCGCCGTCTTCAACGCCTGCAAATTGCGATCGCGAGACGAACTCCGTTCGATGCCCGACACAATCTCCGCTAGCACCGGGACGCAGATTCCGATTCGGTGTCCCTCGGATGTTTTCAAACGAGCCCGCTCGAAAACCTGGCCACTCCGGTTGAGATAGTCAGAAAGAATGCCACTATCGAAGAGGTATCTGGTCATTCGAAGCTCCTTCGCAGCTTCTCGGCACGCTCAACGAATTGGCTTTTCTCCCATTCTTTACAAGCCTGACGCTCGGCCTCCCATGCCGATCGTTCTTCATCCGTCAATTCGAGTGGCTCCATGTGGTCCATCGCGGTGAGCACGTCAGCGATCTCCTCCGCAGACATGTCGTCGTCAGCCGCATCGGGATTCATTGTGCTGACCAATGAAACCGCGACTTCCGATCCGTCCGGCAAGTCGATCGGCTCGCTGACTTCAACCCTCCCGCCACGAATGACTGCTTTCGTGAGTATCATGCTCATGGTTTGCTCCTGTTTCTGATGGCTCAATAGTTGTCCGACTCGAATTATCCTGGTAATCGGGGGTCAGATCTCCAAATTATTCTGACTCCCTGCGCTGATATTCGCTCGGAACTTCGCCACCACTAATTGTGGCGGCCAGTGTCCGACTCGGGCGGCCAATTCGCAAGCAGAATCCAGCGAGGCGTTGCCTCAGACCATGCGTCCTCAGGCCGGGGTCGGGTGTTTGGTTTTTTGAAATTGGCG
>JAYVSP010001004.1:0-17910 GCA_043775215.1 Planctomyces sp.
TGAAGCCGAGAAAGGCCAATCCCGTGACAAGATCGGCGCTCACGTCGGCTTGTCCGGTCGCACGATCGACAAGTTCCACACGATTGCCACCACGCTCCCAGAAGTCAGAGCCAACGTCGCCAGCGGCAAGACGACGCTTGAAGCGGGCTACAAGTTGGCTCGCGCGAAGGAACGCGACCTAATCAGCACCGAGGGCCCGACTTCGCGGACTTCGCGGCGGCGGCCGTCGCTGGCTTGTCGATCGAAGTCTTCGCGACGGCGACGATGGCGAGTTGGGCGTGGGCGGCGAGCGTGACCATGTCTTCCAGTTCGGCGATGATCGGCGCGAGTCGCGCATCGTCTTCGCCTGCCGGCCAATCGCAGATGATCAACTTGTAGATTGCTGAACTCGGTCGTGATCCCTTGAAGTCGCTCAGCGCCACAATCTCGGCGTCGAAGTCGGGCGAGACGATCAGCGGGTCGTGGCGGACTTCTTCGCTCTGAAATCGGTAGTCGTGTTTCCCCGCCTCGCCCTCGCTGGAATATCGGCGTTGGTCGTAGTCCGGCGGCGGGTCGCGACGGCACCAATGCCGGCGGATTGACGTCTCGATTCCGATAACCTGCAGGCGCTCGACTTCGTGCATGGTCTCGCCGGTCTCGGTGAGCCAGTGGTCTGCGGTCAACAGCATCATGCGGCAAGCTGGCGGCGCGGTCGTGACCGAGATGATGAACTCACGTTCGTTCCAAATTGAGGCGGGTGGCGATGCTGCTGGCTGGCGGGACGGTGAGCCAGTGGTGGTGCGAGTGACGGCGCGGCGAGACTGTTCTCGCGCCTCAAGCTGCGATAAAAGACCCATGCGAGGTTCCGTTTGATTTGGGCGGCCGGACGGTGACACGTCCGAGCCGCTTTTTGTTGAGACAGAAACTTTTTCTTGCGAATTTTTTCACTCAGATTTTTTTTCTTGCGGCGGCAGTCAGCCAGTCGCGGGCAGGTGGCGATGATGACGGCAGAACCAACCAAGCCACTTCGATCGCTCGGCGATGTCTCCGGCGAGACGTCGGGCGCGTGTCCCAAATGCGGTTGTCACGACTACCGACGGATCGGTCAGAGCGACAAAGAAATTTGCCGTCACTGCGGTCGGCATGTGCGGACCATCAAGGCAACGTGATCGCATCGTCTGGCTCGCGTTGTTGTGGCGGCAGGTCGGCCAGGTCGACCAATGGGATGCCAGCCAGTCTCGCAATTCTCACCGCGATTCGCCGCTTGGCTTCGTCGAGACTCTCGTTCTCGGGTCGCTGTTGCTGCTGTGGGACTCGTTGTCGCGACTGGCTGACACGGTGGGATGGCTCAGCAACTTTGCCTAGCGAACGGTCAAGCAGCAATTTCGCAGCGGCGATATCTCCGCCGATTGCCAGTTCGATCAATTTCTTCGCGATCTTCCGCACGTCGGCGGCAGTGACGGCATTCAAAAGCGCCGATCGTAGCTTGCCGACTTTCGTAACGTGCGGATTGCCCGGGCCGCCTTGGTTGCCGATTCGGAATTGCCCATTGGCGGAGCGACCGTTTGTTGACGGTGACGGTGCCATTTTTTTCTCGTGCGGGAATGAAAGAAAAAGCAAAAACCTGTCGGTTCCCTCTGTAAGCGCCTGTGAGAGGCGGCGTCCAAGTACCTTTTGATCCCCCGCCCCCAAGTTTCGCCGGTCTGTTGATTTGTCACGCTGCGCCCTTACTGCGGATGGCGGCTCGGAAGTCGGCGAGAGCACAACCGAAGTCGTGGTAGACGCGGAAGCCGAAACTCAGAGTCGAGATGTCGTGATCCAATCCGAATGTTTCGAGAGTGGGCGACTGTTGACCGTCAAGAAAGCCGACTACGACGGCGGCGTTCGCGGCATCGCTGAACAAGTACCATGCAACCAACGAGTAGTTGGTGAAGGCGCTGTCGCTGAGTCGCGGCTCGACCGCGAGTTGCGCGACGTCTTTGAAAGTGTTGCCCGTTGGCAGCACATCGCCGGTTGCCACCCGCGCCACCTCGGTCGAATTGAGCAAGGCCAGCGCGATCTGCTCAAGCTCTGGCGGCACGAGCAACACGGCCGGTTGCAGGTCGAGCAGGTTGCCCTCGGCATCTTTATGTTTGCCGAAGCATCTGAATGGCGACTGCCAGTTGCGTCGCCTGCAAAGTCGTGCCTGCGCCCTCGAAATAGTTTTTGTTTCCTGATGAAAAGAAACTCCCGGTGTTGGCCAACAAAGTCGTTGCAACGAGCTTGTTGAGCGTTCTCATCGAGGCGCGAGCCAAGCCGGGGATGACATCGCTGAAGACAGAAGCGTCGTCGTCAATGAAATCTCGGCGGTCGATTTGGAATCGCTTTGCGAAAGTATCGACGTGCCATTCGTATGTTTCTTCATTGAAACTGCCATGTGTGACCGTTCCACCGCGCGGCAACTCCAACAGGTCTCCACCGAATGTCGGACGGATGCCCTTCTGAGTTTTGAAGTTCGCGGCCGGTTTCACGGCCGCAAAAGTGCGCCACGCGGCCGGAGCTTGCTTGTACGCGACGAATAGAACTTTGTTCGCGGAGTCGCCGAGCGCGACCGGCATACTGCCGGTGCTCAACGCGGCGGTGATCATCTCATTGCGAGTCATAGGACATGGGCGACCGTCCATCTGCAAGGCCGCGCGGCAGAGGTCGGGCAGGCTTTGATGATGGAGTTGCTTTGACTGTTCCATCACGTGTTCGCCGAAAAGTTTTTCAGCAGCGGCGGAATACCCCGCCTTGACCATCAACGATGCGGCGAGGTGTTGCGGTCCGGTGCCGGCACCGCGCGACTGATAAACAGTGTGGCATTGCGGGCGAGTGGCTCGCAACAACTCAGTGTCGTATTTCTCCCATGACCAATTTGCTTCGATGGCTTTGTCGGCCAGTACCTCAAGCCCGTTGATAAAATCGGCACCGCGGCCGGGATTGTCGGCAATCGCTTGCGCGGTCAGGTCGGTAATCTTTTGCTGCCGATCATGCTCGACACGCGCGGAACCACGGATGTCGGTGAGCGGCGATGGCGGCGGGGGCACGCCGGCGTAGGCCGCTTCAAACTTGATGAGGTTTTCCGGCGTGATGGTGTCGGGGTTTCCGCCCATTTCGATAATGAAGGCGCGGATTTTTGGTTCGATGGTCTGCTGGGGCATGGTCAATTTCCTTTTGGCGGCGATGCTGACGGAAGTGGATGCGTCGCAGCCTAACGCACAAATGGTCACTTCACGAAGGATTGATTTAGTCACTAGTAGAAAACTAGACTCAGCCTTGATTGACCGGCCGTTGACGTGAATGGTTTTGCCGGCGTCGATGCGCCGGCTTTCGAGCGGGCTCGCGCCGATGGACGCCTGAAATTTGTGCCCTGACTTGGCCAACTCAACGATCTGTTTCGCGGCGTCGGTGGCCGTGTTGCAATTGCCGTCAACGTGCAATTGGCCGGAACGAATCGAGGGCGTGCCTTGACCGACAATCGCGCCGATCGAATTTTGATGATCGGCCAAGAGCGGGATTTCGCCGCCGAGCGACATGCCGGCCAGGTCGAGAGCGAGCGAGCCGTAACCGGGAACCGCCATCAAGTTGCCGCTGTAGGCCAAAATCGACACGCGCGGGAGCTTCGCGCCTTCGGCGGCGACGATGGCGATATCAGCGCTGGTGATGAGCAGGTCTTGCATCAGGCGTCAATCTCGAAAGAGGCAAGTTTGGTTTGCATCGCCACTCGCAAAACCTCGCGAACTTGTCGGTTGTCGGTCTCGGTGAGCATCAACAGCAAACTTCGCAAGTCGAAAACGGCCAAATCGGGAAAAAGGTCGTGCGTACTGCCGGCTTCCTTTGTGTTTTCAAAGGCGATTTCGAGCGGCGTTTTTTTGACGTCGTGCAACGGGCTGTGTCGCAGCCACTGCCGGCGGGACTCTAAAAACAACCCAAGTCTCGCGATGTCGCGGGCGAACCACTTGCGGCCGTCACGGTCAGCGTGGACGGCATCGAACGCTCCGACGTCGCAGAACCGAGCCAGCCGCTCCACGTCGATGTCGTACTCCACGGAGCGGACCAACGCGACGGCGGTTTCGTCGGCGGCCGGTAGGTGCGGCTCAATTCCGGCGCGGTCCCACCACGCGGCGATTCTCTGGCGGGATGCTTGCTCAACTTTTTGCAGGTCGGCGGGCGACAGCGGGGCGCAGTCGCTCATGTCGAGTCGGTCGGTCAGGTTGTGAGAGTGCATGTCGAGTTTCCTTTTTGAGTCGCTGGTCATTTTTCGCCGTCGGCGGAATTGCCGAAAGGCCGGTCGAAGAACAAAGCGAGTGATTTTTCAATTTGACCGATACATATACCGGGAGTGATCGCAGGCACACTGCCTATCAGCCGCTCGCGAGTGGTCAGCCTCGCGCCGCAGACGCAACATTCGCGGCGGCGAAGGATGCCGGTGGCAGTCGATGTGGTGCGGATGACGTGGAGAGATGTCGAGCCGCAAGAGCAGACGATGCCGGCGGCGATGGTCTTGGGGTGCGAGGTCATGGCGTCGATTCCTTTCGTTGGCGGGTCGATCCGCTTTTCGGCGTGGGGCAGGTCGTTTTGCTTTTGGCGGTCGTTGCCGGTCATCTTGGGTTCCGATCAGTTGCGGCGAGCCAGTGGGGCAATGCCACGTGGGCGGTTGCCACGTGGGCGGTTGCTTTTTTTGTCTTGCCGCTCCCCACGTTGTGGGACGTGGGCGGGCGGTCCGTCTTTAGACCGCCCACACACACAACGTCCCACACGTGGGCGGTCACTAATCGCCCACGTCCCGCCCACGTCCTAGGTGTACAGTAAAAAATCACGAGAATAACCTCTTCTCGGATGTCTGCTTTTCGTCGTCGTCATCGGGGTCCGGCGGTATGTGATAGAGGGACGTCGCATTCCCCTTCACTTTCGTTTCATCTCTGACGATGCGGCCATCCCTTTCGAGGCGGGACAGCAATCGCTCAAGTCGTTCGCGAGATAGTCCGGTCGATCGCAGTTGCCTCGCCGACATTGGCTGGCCATCAGAGTTAGCCAGCGCGAGCAGGATGTCGGCCTTGCCCACTTCGTCTTTTTGTTGTTGGCGGTCATCGGCGGCCGATCCACGGAGCTTGCGCGGGTCAACACCGTCGGCACGGTGCCAGAGCGGGTAGTTCCACCGGAGCGAAACGGGGGCAACCGGCGGGAATGATCTCACGGCTGCCTCAAGCACAACCACGTCACGCTCTTCGTGAGGGCGCAAAATCAAGTGCGAGTCGGCCGCTCGGCTTTGCGCGCCGGCCCCGGAGCCAACATCGACGACGGACTTGCCAGATTGGTCGCCCTTCGAGGCGTGATGGATGTTGAGCCACGCTGACTGCAAGTGCTCGGCATACTGGTCGATCCGGTTGTAGACTTGGGTCACGTCGCCGTTGTCGTTTTCGCTGATACCGCGCGGCCAAAACCGGTACAGTGCGTCGGCGACCACGAGGGCATACTTGCCCGGTTCGATCGCGTCGATCGTCGGGCCGAGCGTCTCAATGTCCATCATCGCGCCGCGCAGCGAAATAATGTCGAGCGACTCTCGCCAGTCGGCATCGGCCAGGCCGAGTGCGGTGGCGACCGTGTCGAGGCGGTGTGCAAGTGTGGGGGCATGTAGCTCGTTGTCGATCAGCAGGACTCGCCCTTTGGCGCAATCGAACCGATCGAGCCACTGCCGGCCGGTGACGACAGAAAAGAGCAGCGAGTAGGCGAGCCAGCTTTTTCCGATTTTCGAGGCGGAGATGACGTTGACGGTCTCGCCTTGCCGCGCGATGCCGTCGATCACGACGGGGCGGAGGTGTGAGTGTCGAGCTAATAGCTCGGATGCTGGCACCGGGATGATCGGCGGCGAGGCGACCACTGGCCTACCATCGACTGTAAGCAGCACTTCGCGGGGCAGGTCCACGGTCGCTTCGTCGCCACTCGCCGAAACGAAATGCACTGTGACAGTCGGGCCACCATCGTCGGCGACAACCTCGCCGAAGTTATCGCGGTCCTTCGCGCGAACCCGCGTGCCAGCGGCGAGCGGCGTCACGGGTCGCGATGGGGTTGGGTGGACGGGTGGTGCGGTGCCATTCGTTTTCGGCGTCGGCGTCGGCGTCGTGCCATATCCCTGAGCGGCCAGCTCCTTCGCAGCAGCGGCATAGTCCCCGCCGTAATCCAGCATCGTGACGACGGCGAACGGACCGTAAGACTTATTTGACTCGAATGGCTCGGCGTTATCGCTGAAGACATGCAGGCATCCGCCCTTGAGCGTCGCACTCGTGCCCCCGTCTTGTTTCCCCGGCCGCGTCCAATGCTCGTTGTCCCCACCGCTCACTTGCGTCCAGGCGTGTCGCAGCAACACCCCCCGCACATCGCCACGCGCCGCAAAGTCATCGCCGGGACTCAGCCCCGCATGTCGCGACGGCGAGTGCTGCGAGTGCGGTGCGTGGCCGTTCCGCTTGGCGTCGGGTTTCGGCGCATCGGCCGGTGCCATCGCGGCCAGCTTTTCGAGCAGTTCAATCGGGACGATGTCGATCGCGTCGGGGATGGTCAGGATCTCGGATCGGCGATGCGGGCGGTCGGGAATGTTGTCACCTTTGCGCGCCAGCGTTCCGTACAGTTTGCAGATGCGTGCGGCATTAAAAACAGATTTGTCGATGCCGACGTGTTCGTCACTGAACTTGGCGGCCAATGCGGCGAGGCATCGCTTCACCAGTCCGCAATCATCGGCGGGAAGGTCGATGCGATATAAGAGGTGATAGCCATTGCCGCTATCACACATAATAGGTGTTGGCCAGCCTTCATCGGCGAGAAACGCATCGACGTCGATGATCACTCGCCGCGCGTGTTCTTTTTCCGCGTCGGTCGCGGAGATGCCGGCTGGACGGATCGTGTCGGCGTCCACGAGTAGCCATCGGCGGCGAACGACGTGACGATCACTGGTGGTATCGCCGGTGCCTACTCGCTCTTCCCGGTTCGCGCGGCGTGCGAGCAGCGATGGTATGACCGGATTGAGCGTCCAGTAGACTCCCGTGCTCCGCGACGTCAGCGCGGTCGCGTCGTGAGCCATCTCGGCGAGGTGATCAGTGTCGTAGTAGCCACTGTGCTCACTCGGTCGGCCGTACTGCTCGGTGACGTGTAGGGCGCGTAGCTCCACCACATCGCCACTGCCGATCAGCACGCGGAGTCCCCGCTCTATTTCATCGGCGATTTTTTGGCCGGCGGGATTTAGTTTTTTTCGCGGTGGCGATGTGGTAGTATTCACTTGCTCGACTCCATCCGTAGAAATGGGGACTTGCTCGACGGTCGCCGCGCGAAACGGCGGCCGTCGCTTTTGGGTGGGGGGGTCAGACGTATTCTGTGATCGCGGTCGATTGCTGCCGGCGTCGGGCGATGATGCGCGGCGTGGACTCGCGGCAGGCCATCCAGCGGGACAGCTCATCGGCGGCGATGCGCCAGCGTGGTCGAGTCGAGCCGAGCGACACATTCGAGGCGGCCAGGTCGCCTCGATGGATCAAAGCGAGCACCGCATGGTCGGTCAGACTGATTTGCTCGGCGACTTTGGCGACGGTCATCCAGTGGGGGTTACGCATGGCGTGCCCCCTCTCGTCGCGCGGGCGGGTATGTGACTGACACTCCCAGCCGGGCCAATTCGCTCTTGGCCTGCGCGGCAGCCATGATGTCACCGCGTTTTGTCGCCGACTCCAACACGGCAAACCATGCGGTCGGGGACTCCCGCCAAGTTTCGCGCGGCGGGTCAGGTCGAGTGCTCATCGCTGTGATCCTACGTGGCGGGCCGGTCATTCAGCTCGCGACGTAAGATCAGGGGCGGCGGTAAGACGAAGGTAAGGTGCGAAAGTGAGTTCGCTCGTGAATTACCGAGCGAAAAAAAATCTGAGGTAAGAAAAAAGGTAAGGTCTTACCTCTTGTTTCCGGTCGTCATTCGCTCGTCCATCGCGTCAAAATCCAGTTCGTCGTCACCGGCGGCTTCGAGGGAACCGGTCTTCGTCTTCGTGCCCTGCGGAATGTTGCACGCGCGGATTGCCGCTCGCGCCGCTTTGAACCGTTGACAGTTTTTCGAGGAAAGGTACTTCGCGTTCGTACCGACTTCTGCCGCGATTCGTTTGACCGTCCAATCGGGATGCGACACCAACACGGCAAGCGATTGCTCTTCCACAGTTGCGATCGGCTTCCCACTTGGGGGCGTCGTCGCGTCGGTCAAAACCTCCGCCTCGATTGTTCGCATCGCCTGCTGCCAGTCCTTCAGCTTGTCGGGCGGTGGTGATGAATCGGAGTAGAAATCGACGATCGGAATAAGCTGCAACAGCCTGGGGGCGTGGTCTCGCAACAGGTTTTCCAGTTCAGCGAGTTCGGCACGTCGATCATTAACCACGTCGCGGGCACGTGTCGCGTTAATTGAGTGCGCCTCCGCCAGCTCCCGCTGTTCGATTGGATAACCCATGTCGGCTCGTTGGCTGGCTCGGTGTGCCGCGTGCTCTTGGTCATGCCACCGTGCCACCATCTCAAAACCGGAAAGCCAGCAGTCAGAGGTCTGCCACTTCAACGCCAGTTCGGTGATCCGATTCGCGATCGTGGATTGCATGATTCCTACTCCCAAAGGTCGGGCCGGCTTGTGGCGGAGCAGTGAGAGTAGGAACCACACTCACGCCACCAGCCGATTTCAGCCGCTTGCTGTTGCAACAACGAACGGCAACCCGACGAACACCTTCTACCCTTTGAATAACCATTCGTGAACGCACTCGACAACAGCCCGCAAGCGTTCGTCGCTGACCGTCTCGCGATAGTGTCCTGAAATGGAATCATCCACGTGCCCCATGATGTGCCGCACGGCGGGAAAGTCCTTCGATTCTTCGGCCATAGTCTGGAAGACATGCCGCAGCGTCGCAAAACCAAAACCGGGTCGCTGTAGGTTGTGCTGAGTAAGCAAGCGTCGAAAGGTCAGCCCGATCGGATCGTTTCCGTTTCCGTTCGCAGGTTTGGCGTATGAAGTCCCTTGTTGCGTCCGGAATGCCGCATCGCCTTCGTTTTCCATCGTCACTCGCAGGGTCTCCACGGTTTCCGACCAGAGCGGAACGCGGCGGGCAACGCCAGTCTTCGGCCTCGCGTAACTTATGAATCCAGTATCGAGGTCAACTGCGTTGCGTGGCAGTGTGCCGCAATCACGAGACACGAATCCGCCGTTCAATCCCAGCAGAATGAACGCCTTCAATTTGGGACTGGCTTTGTCGAGCAACAGCCGGCATTGTTCTGCTGTGAACATCCTGGGGCCGCGGGCCGCTCGGTTTAAGCGAATGATCCGCTTCGGCGGTCTCACGAATGACGCTCCGAATTGCACGGGGCGTTCGATTAGTCCTTCGGCGAGAGCGTATTTGAAGATGGATCGTACCCGTTGTACTTCGTTCGTCAGGCGAATGGGGCCAAGCCGCTTCGCCAGCTTCGATCGCAGGTCGTCAAAGTCCGCGCCATGCAAGTCAGCAACCATTCGGTCGCGGCCAAATGCCTGAGTCAGCGTCTGGCATGTTTGGAACAACTCTTTCCAAGTACGCTCGGTGATCTCGCCGGAATCGACGCGCCGCCGCTTGGCGGTTAGAAATGCGTTGCAGGCGAATGCCACGTCCACTCGGCCGGTAGTGACTTGCACGGGTCGGGGCATTCGGCCAGCGGCGAGGTCGGCCTTTTCGGCGAGATACCGTTTCTCAGCCGCATCGGGATCGTCCAATTTTCCAAAGTAATGCACCCGTCCATTGATCTTCTTGCACCATTGGTTCGCCCCTCGGTGGGGCGTCAAAGGAAAATCATGTCGCGGCTTCATCCCGGTTGTAGCGGTTGTGGTTTTCGCGGCTCGCGTCGTCATGGTTTTGGCCTCCCAGCAGGCTCGGTTGTAGTTTTGGTTGTAGTCGGCACTTTAGACCGTTTTTTCGGGGGAGTCAATCATCAACGAAACCTCGTAAATTACAGTGCTGTGCTCCCGTAGCTCAGTTGGATAGAGCGACGGTTTCCTAAACCGTAGGTCACAGGTTCGACTCCTGTCGGGGGTACTTCATTCGAGCCGCTGGTTGGCTCGCAAAAAGCCTCATTTTCCGCAGGGAAATGGGGCTTTGTTGTTGGCGGAGCAACGGCATCGTCTGTGGAGTCTGAAACGGTTGAGAAGGGCTGAAAACGGTTAAGTTGCACTGGAGCGTTGCAACTTTTTGTGCAACTTAAATTCGAGCCGATGCCTGTCGTATCGGTTGTTCCCGTTGCTCGGCACTGGTTGGTATCGGGAGTGGCGATGGTTGGGAGTGCCGACAGCCCGGCGATCATGTCGATCAGCCCAAGGTGGCTGTAGCGGTCCATCGTCAACGTGATGGTCGAATGCCGCGCCAGTTGTTGAGCGACTTTCGGGTGAACTCCCCCGGCCGCGAGATTCGAGACGAACGTGTGACGCAAGCCGTGAAAGTCGGCGACACGGCCGTCGTCATCGGTGGGACCGAGAAACGTTGATTCTGTCCGTCGCTTCAACTCGGCGGGGTTGGCCTTGGTTTCATCCAGCCAAGCCGTCCGTGCCGCGTCCAGGTCGATGCGAAACATCGGAGCGGCCTTCTCCGGCCACGTGCCGGGAAACAGACGCTCCCGCTTCGCGTCAGACGCACGATTCAACGTCAGGCTGACTCGTTGCTCGTCTGCCCGTTGCTCGCGTTCTGAGAGCCACTGACGCAATCGAGCGACCAAATCGGAATGCAGTGGCAGAACATCCTCGCGGCGGCGTTTGCTGTAGCCGGCTTCAAGCGTGACGGTCGGCGTGTCGGCCGCGAGGTCGAACGATGCCGGAGTGAGGCTCGCCATGTCGAAACCTTTCGGAGTGCTCCGCCGAGCCGTCGAGGTTCGGAGCACTACTTCCGAACCGCCGACAGCCGGCGAAAGGTTGCTGACTGAGGATTACAGATTGCGTTGCAGAACGCGACCGACTTGCATCGGGTTCCAGGGTTTGCCGCGTCGAGTTTCATAGCCTTGAGCGTTGAGTTCGGCGGCGATGGTTCGCAGCGGCTGACCGGCGTCGCGGAGTTCTCGAATCAGGGGGGCGAGGTCACGATACGCTTCATCGGTGTCTTTGGCGCGGACTTCGGTGGCGACTGTGACCGCTTTCCGAATCGCCGCTTGTCGCAGGTGTTCGCGTCCCTTCCAGTGACCAGGTCGAGCCGAGCCGAGTTTCGTCCCACGCGCTTTCGCCGCCGCCAACGCCGACTTGGTTCGTTCGCTGATGCGTCGCGCTTCGTCTTCGGCGACGGCCGCCAGAATGTGAATCGTCAGCGGGTTGGCGTGCGGGTTGTCCACGGCGAGGAACTCGACTCCCGATTCCATCAGCGCCGACAGGAACGCCACGTTGCGAGCCAGCCGATCCAGCTTCGCCACCACGAGCGTCGCCTTGGCACGCTTGGTTTATGGCGTGTACACGGACGACAAAGTAAACTCGCAGCACTGAGTGGTGAAGAAATCGTCTCTGCTGGAAGGCAATGATCAAATGGGAGTGCAACCGTATCGCGGAAGTAATGCGGATATCGAGCGGATTGCCGAATCTCTTCGGGAGGAAGTCGTCGACGCCGCGGAACGGAAAGAGATTCGCGGGCGGGAACTTTTGGAGCGGATTGTTGACGTGACCGGAGGCGCGATCAAAGTTGTTGACGATCCCTGCCAACAAGAGGTTGACGGCGGTTCGCTGATTATTCGTGGCGACCGGGATTACACCATCTTTCTGTCGCCATACACGACTCCTTTACGCGACAACTTTACGATTGCACATGAGATTGGTCACTTCATCCTGCATTTCACATTGCAAAGCCCAAAGCCAACGCCAGAGATTGGATTCACCCGCTATGGGCGTGGTCCGCTGGAATGGCAAGCCAACCGATTTGGCGCGGCGTTGTTGCTGCCTGCCGTGGAATTTCGTGAGAAGCATCGCCAGTTTCGTGGTGATGAATTCCTGCTGAGTGGATATTTTGAGGTTTCGCGTCCCGCCGTCGTGACACGTGCGGAGTCGTTGAATTGCCGTTGATTCCGCGGAACCCGCAATGACCAGTCCCATTGAGTCTCGGATGCGTGTGTTCCTGAGTGCCGACTTGGTGGGATCGACAAAGCTCAAGAATCGGCTCAATCATCAAGAATTGCTGGAGAAGTATCGGTCGCGATGTCATGTGGTCGAGAAACTCCGAAAGCAAGACGCCACGCTCAACATTTCCGACGACATTGAGCGTGCGGCGGTGCTTGAAAGCCTTGCCGTGAGTACGGAAGACTTCGATTGGGCCACCGTCGTTCGCGCCTTCTACGAAGGCCTCCATACGGAATTCGTCACTGCGATCGAAGAGCTTCGTGAGTCACATGTGATCGGCGACGCGCTCGCCAATAGCATCAAGCCGTGGAAAGCAATCGGCGATGAGTTGATCTACGAAATCTCCGTGCCCGGCCGCCTGGAGCTTTATCACATCACGATGGGATTCCTCCGCACCATCCGCGAAATGGATCGCAAGATTGGGGAGCGTTCCGGCGGTGTGAGTGTTGAGTTGCGTATCAAAGGAGCCGCCTGGGTGGCTGGGTTCCCAGTCCGGAATCGAGAAATCATTCTGCCGGCCTTGAACGAGCGTTGGGACTTTCTTGGTCCTGACATGGACACCGGCTTTCGCATCGCGAAGTGTACCCGTGCCGGAATGCTGGTCGTTTCGATCGAGCTGGCGGAGTTACTTGGCGAGTGCCAGGGAAAAGTATCGCCCATGTTGGGGAAAATTGTGGGCTGGGAAGAACTAGCGGGTGTCTGGAACGACAAACGATATCCGGTGATTTGAGTCGATTTTCCCGAATCGCATCCCTTTTCCGAAACCCATTCTGCCCGCACGTTTAGCCAGTGGGATCAAGAGGAGTGTCGTTGGTGCAAATTCTGGTCGAATTCATCGCCGGTGCTGGGATTACCCGAACTCGCAAAAACGCTGCGCGAGTTGCGGGCCGCATTGCCGCGGAGTCTCGGATTGGTCGACCCGTACATCCTGGGCGACCCATTGGAAACCGGCAAACAACCTCACGACCACTTGGAAATCATCGAATTACTCAAGGCGATCGAAACGCACAAAACAGAAACAGACCGCCAAGACGCCGAGGAAACGTCGCGCGACGATCACCTCATTGAACGCGATGTCGCGCAAATCGCCAATCTTGTGAAGCGCGCCTCGAAGCCGACCGACTCGACCGATCCGTAAACACCACGTGAGGACTCTTGCCTTTTTCCAGTGCAAAAGATCACTGACGTCGAAAGAGTGGCCCCCAGCGAGATGGCCGCCCGCTTCCTCGACGAAATTCGCTTGCACCCAAGATTGGCTCAAACGCATCCGCCGCATGGCACCGCCAAACCCACCACAGCCAAACGATGACGTCCACCGCTGACTCTATCTGATCGATTCGACGAGAACTTTCGCAGACGGCTCGGGGCAATGAGAGCTTTGTGGTAATGACAATGGCGTCTTGATCTGCCAAGTCGGAAATGCCAATGTTCACGGCTGAAAGGTTTTGCTCGAACGTCGCGGGTGGGTGAGAATTTGACTCTAATTTGACGCCGACTTTGCTGGAGAAGGACATGGAGTTTTGGGAACTTTTAGTAACCGTCGTTGTTGCCGTTGGGGGATGGTATGTCGCCCATTATTTGTCGGTAAGCAGAGACCGAGCCAATAAGCGACTTGATCAACGGATAGACTATCTCATCGAATCGTTTCGGACTTTGGCTCGTATCGCGAATCATCCACGCCTTTACGAGGTCAACGCGGAGCTTCGCCTCGCATTGGCCAATATCCAACTCTTTGGAAACGAACAGCAGATATCTATGGTCGCACGGTTTGTGAACGAAATGCGGACGAAGAACAAAGCCGACCTTGATGTCCTATTGGCCGAGTTGCGCACCGAGCTTCGGAAGGAGCTTGGGCTGCAGGATGTAACGGAGCCGATTCGTTGGCTTTGGGTAAGTCCAGCGGGGACACAGGCGGAAACATAGTCCCGCCTCTTCCCTTATAAAATTGCAGAGCTCATTGACAACCTAAAACCATGCAATGTCTAGAAGCAGGATTCTTCCCATCAGTACAAGAGTAAACATCATTCCAAAGTAGGTTGACGCAATGAGGATCCTTTCGGAAACTTTTCCGTGAAGTGCATCGACAAGTTGGAACGCGATGTGCCCACCGTTGAGGACAGGTATGGGCAGCAAGTTCGCTGCTCCCATGCCGATCATCGAGACTCCAAAACACGACAGCCAGACCGCGAGCGAGTCAGTTCCGGCTAATCCAAGAGTGGAGAGCCAGGCGATAATGCCGCCCCACCCGTCGAGAGATTTGAATGTGACGACGCGGATGCCAAATTCCAGAGTTGTGTTTGCAATGAGTTCTTTCTGCCCCGCCCAGGTCGATGGTTGGTGAGTCACGGTTAAATGCGGAACTCCAGTCTTCTTCCATTGCATCGGCAGTTCAGGATTGACCACGACTTGATCGCCGCCATTCCAGACCGGAATCGCCACGCAACTCAGCCCAACGAAAACAGAACTCAGCGGGCCAACGAGCATCACCGCAACTCGACCAAGAAGCGGTATTTCGTTGAATGCAGTTTTCTTTCGCGAATCCACCACCCGCATACCGGGACGATCCGATGCGCCATCTTCATCATCAGCTTGCCCGAAAAATTTCGTATATGCTCCCCACGGCATGGCACCAATTCGCCACGACACACCGCGAATGTTCTTTTCAAAGAGGTTTGGACCGAATCCAACAGCAATTGCCTCGATGGTCGCTCCAGCCGACCAACCAACCAGCAATTGCAACTGTGAGCCGGCAGCAAGTCCCGAATCTCTGAATCAACCCCGCACTCTCGAATCGTCGCCATCCGACCCCCGCCTTTCCTTCGCGATTGAAAGAACTCGCATCCGCCGGACACCTCGCCCAGCTTCACGGTGCCGGTATCGAACAGACAAAATCGGCGGGATGAGTCCCCCCACCGAGGTCATCACGTCCCGCAACCTCGCGCCAAATCGCATCCCTTCGCGTCTGCCGAGTCCATGCTCACTCGCCCAAGAAGTGAGTCATCGCAGCCGCTCACACTCACTCGCCCCCACAAGGCTCATCCGCCTCTAAAGCTGCCAGAATCATGCGTTTCGCAGTTGCCGACAGCCTCGCCCAAGCCGTCACCAACCGAGCCAAATCGGGGTCGATTTCCTCAACCGATATCAACCGTTCGCAGCCGTTCTCCGCCATATCGGTTGCAACTTTTTGTGCAACTGAACTCGCCAAACCTCTGTTTTTTCGATGTTCGCAACGGATTGCAAATCCGTCACGCGTGGGTTCAACTCCCACCGACGCCTTTTCTCCATCGCACAGAAAACCCTCATTGCCCGCGGGAATTTGAGGTTTGTTTCGTTTCTGGCTCGGAACTCTCCAGGTGGACATTAAGGCAAATTCTAACGGTTGAGAGACACAACGGCGGTTTGTGTCTCAATAGACGACTTTTGTGAGACGCATACGAATGTCGTGGTGCATCCTTGAGATGCAGTCAGCCGAACCACCGAGGTGGGGGCTGTCGGCCATGAAACGCGATTTGTGGCCCACAAATGCCTGGCCGCTGGAAGGAATAAAATCACATCGTTTGGTCCCCGGAACTCCTTGCTCCACTGATCACCGGTCGTGACGCGGTTCCGCTTCGTACGGAAAGCACCAATCAGATCGGTGGTTTTCATGTCATCGTCTCTTGAACGGACGACCGGTTCCCGCGTCACGCATCCCGAATTGGGGACCGGCGTTTTCATCGGCCAGGAGCCAAGCGGCTACGCTCGCGTCTTTTTCCAAAAGCACGGGGAACGCCAAGTCTCTGTGTCGGCCCTCACGCGAGCATTGACGTGGGATGAGGAAGTCATCGCCAACGTCCGCCCCGCGACTCGCGATGCCCTTGATCGACTGTGGCTCGCAATTGAGGCCGAACAACTTCCGCTGTTGGAAAACGCGGCCAAGCTGACCGCCGCAAAGGTGGATTTGCTGCCGCATCAAATCGTGCTGACGTACCGCATCGCGAACGCTTCGCCGCGACGATTCTTATTCTGGAGCAGCTCGTGACAACCGCGTGAACTGGCCCGATGTCGCGACGGATGGTTTATGGCGCTCGTTTTTTCCGAGGACGGCGCGGTTGAGAATCGTCTTTGGGGAAGCCGATGATCGAGTCCATCCGGTTCCAGAGGGAAAACCGAATCCTGCCGTCGATCGTGTCCACCGCTTTGTATTGGGCTTCGGTTCGCATCGTGAATTCGCCCACGAGCCATTCGGGTTGGTCTTCGCGAGGGAACACGCGCACGCTGGCCGGATCGTTGGTCAAGCTGATCGCGACTCTGCGGAGATTCGCCAGGTCGTCAGCGGTGGGGGATTCGAACTGAACTTGGATTCGGACATTCATCAGGCGTTCTCCACGAGTTGTTCGGCGCTGGGGACGCACAGTTCGCCCGTCATCAGCTTCGGCAGCAGTGTTTTTCCGAACAGATAACAGAAACAGCAGCGGCACGGCACTCAAGGCAGCCGCTCGAAAATAAGTTACCAGTAGCTGAACTCGCCAGAGTTCAGACCGTCTGAAGTCTGGCGACTTCAGCTACGACGATTGGGTAAGTTATTTTCGAGCGGCACTCAATCGCCGGTAAATCGTGACGTCGTTGCAGACGCACAAAGTCACTGAGCGTAACATCCCGCCAATGATTATTGACGTTGGAATGGTCTCACGCGAAATGAATCGCTCCGCGGAGGCCGGATTCGCCAACCCGCTCAGGCTCTCCCGACCCCTTCGCTCTGCAAAAACTGTCAAAACATCGTATTGACGCAATTTGGAGAGTGTGCAAAATACGCTGGCCTTCGTCCGGTCGGCTTTCGCTCTTCTGCGATCCTTCCGCATGTGGGTTGTTCGCTGCTTCAGATGATTCCCGTCTCGGCCTGCAAAGGAGTGCGACTGCCGTGAAAAACTTTCTGATTTCGTCTGCCGTGATGGCCACCTTGGCCACGTTCCTGCTCACCGCATCCGGCCAGAACCCCTCGACTGGAGGTTCTCGACCCAAGCCGGTGACTGCTGCTGCCGCAAGCTCCGCACAGGCGGACATGCCGCACAAGATCGGCCTGATCGACATGGGCCGGGTCTTCAAAGAGTACAAAAAATTCGAGGCTCTGCGCGAGGACTGGAAGGCCGAACTCCAGACCAACGAAGAAAGCGCAAAGCAACTTGCGACCAAAGTCCAGGCCGTCGTCGAACAGATGAAGACGTACAAGGCCGGCAGTCCTGAATTCGCCAAACTGGAAAAACAGCAGGGGCAACTGACGCTCGAATTTGAAACCTTCCGCAAGAATTCCCAGCGCACGCTGATGCAGAAGGAAGCCGACATCTACAAGACCGTCTATCTGGAAGCGATGGAAGTCGTCGAGAAGACCGCCAAACACTTCAACTACACGCTCGTGATGCGGTTCAACTCGGAAAGCATCGAAGGGGAAGACTTACAGAAGCTGCAAATCGGACTCAACCGAGTCATCGTCTACCACCAGGCGGAAGATGACCTCTCGGACGGTGTGATCGGATACCTCAACCGGCAATACGACAAAACCAGCGGAAGTTCCGGAGCCGGGGCCGGGGCGCCTCGTGAGCCCCGTGAGGCAGTCAAACCGAAAACTGGGAAATCACAGAACTAAGTACCATGGAGTGCGGCGATGCATCGCCGCTTTCCTTTGCGGCGAAGCCGCTTTTCGTTCAATCGCCAAACTAATTCTTCACGCGGTACAAAATGAGGCCGTGACTGATCAGCCGGAACGCGCTAGCGTCCGGTTCGGAATGTCGATTCACTCATGAACCGGACGCTAGCGCGTT
>JAYVSP010001005.1:0-6576 GCA_043775215.1 Planctomyces sp.
CACGATTGGCGGAGAGCCATTTTTCTACCCCTAATTTTTCTGCCATTCGTTCTTCGTCAACTCCAAGCTTGCGGCGACCGTAGTCCACTCTCGCCAAGCGATTCCGCTGGTTGTGACGGACGGACGAGGCGTCCATCCTACGACTGGGTATGCCAACACTTGCCGCTCGCCTAAGCAACCGATCCTGGGCTCTCCGCCAATCGTGTTGAATGTTGGACAGAATTAGCCGCAGGGCGCTAGCCCCGGTTTGATTTCGCCTAACCGTGGGCTAGCGTCCTGCGGCTGATGAATGCGTTCCAACACGAATGGCGGAGAGCCCGATCCTGATGGGGATCGGACCCTGTTTGAATTTTCTCTGACTGCAAGGAATCGATCATGCCGCTTGACGATGTTGGTTCGTATCCCTCGGTGATGTCGGAGTTTGTGCTGCACTGGCAGGATGTGAATGCCGAATTGGGTGGCACTCCGGCTACCGACATGAAGTTGGAGGGGGGCTTTACGCTCGCTCAGTTCACTTCGCTGCGAGACGAAGTTCAGGCCAAAATCTCGGGCTTGGAGGGACTGGAGAACGGGCGGCAAATCGCCTCCGACTTCCGCGATCAGGTCAAAACGGCGATCCGGGATCGGTTGGCTCAGTTCCGGGCGATGCTGCGCGGATTGTTATCGAAGTCGAAGTATGCGACCTCCGCCCCGACCCTGCCTTATCTGAGCGCGGCCGAGTCGAAGTTTATGGCTCCGTTCGATGATGCGGCCGATTTGTGGGGCCGGATCAATGTGGATGCGACTCTCGCGGGGTTCACGCCGCCGCTGGTCATTGCCGGGTACACGCTGGCCACATTCACGATCGACATTGCCGCCGTGAGGGCCGCGTATCTGGCCGTGCTGACCGCCGAGAACAGCAAGCGGCTGGGACTTCGTGAGCGGGATGCGCTGCTGCCGACCGCTCGCGAATATATGGTGCAATACCGTGTCCTGGTGGAGGGGTTGCTCGGGCCGAATCATCCGCTGACGCAGACGCTCCCCGTCCTCTCCGGTCCCCCCGGCAGCACTCCCGACCCGGTCACGCTGTCCGGTGCGTGGAACGCGGTGACATCTGAGGCCGATCTCTTGTGGACGGCGTCCGCGAACCCGAACTTCGATCACTACGAGGTGCGGATGTCGCCCGGCCCCACCTTCGACGCCGCGACAGCCACCGTCATCGCCAACCTCCCGCCCGGCACCACGACGTTCTCAACCAGCGACGGGTTGCAAGACCCCGGCGACGTGGCAACGTTCAAGGTGTACGTGGTCCTCACCACCGGCAACGAAGCGGGAAGCAACTCGGTCACGATCACCCGGCCGTGAGAACGCGCCAAGCCGGGCCACTCAGCCTCTCGTCCAGATCAGGCCAAGACTGGTTGCACGACTTCGCCATGCACGTCGGTCAGGCGGTAGTGGCGGCCCTGGAACTTGAAGGTGAGTTGTTTGTGGTCGATGCCGAGTTGGTGCAGGATCGTGGCGTTCAGGTCGTGGACGTGAACCGGATCGCGGACGACGTTGTAGCTGTAGTCGTCGGTCTCGCCGTGCGTGATGCCCGGCTTGATGCCGCCGCCGGCCATCCAGATCGTGAAGCAGCGCGGGTGATGGTCGCGTCCGTAATTCGTGGCGGACAGGTTTCCCTGGCAGTAGACCGTGCGACCGAACTCGCCGCTCCAGACGACGAGCGTGTCGTCGAGCAACCCGCGCCGCTTCAGATCGAGTATCAGGGCCGCACACGGCTGGTCGATGTCGCGCGCCTGATTCGGAATCTGCGCGGGAAGGTTCGTGTGCTGGTCCCAGCCCATGTGGAAGAGCTGGATGAACCGGACGCCCCGTTCGGCGAGCCTGCGCGCCAAAAGGCAGTTCGCCGCGAAGGTGCCCGGCTTCTTCGAGTCGGGTCCGTACAGATCGAACACGTGCGCAGGTTCGCTCGACACGTCGGCCAACTCGGGGACGGACGTCTGCATCCGAAAGGCCAACTCGTACTGGGCGATCCGCGTGGCGATCTCGGGATCGCCGGTGCGTGCGAGTTGCAGGCGGTTCAATTCGCGCTGATCGTCGAGCATGTCGCGTCGCAGGGCCGCATCGATCCCCGGCGGATTCGACAGATAGAGCACGGGGTCTGAGCCGCTGCGCAGCTTCACGCCCTGATGCACCGACGGCAGGAAGCCGCTCCCCCACAAGCGGTCGTACAGCGGCTGGTCGTTCGGGCGGCCGGTCCCTCGCGAGACCATCGCGACAAACGCGGGCAAGTCCTTGTTCTCGGAACCGAGTCCATACGACAGCCAACTTCCCAAGCTGGGCCGTCCGGCAAGCTGTGCTCCCGTGGTGAGGAACGTCACGGCCGGATCGTGATTGATGGCCTCGGTCGAAAGCGACTTGATGAAACAGAGTTCGTCGGCCACTCCCGCCAGATGCGGCAGCAATTCACTGATCGTCGCGCCGCTCTGGCCATGCCGCGAGAACTTGAACATCGACGGCACGACCGGAAACTTGTCCTGCCCCGCCGTCATGCCGGTCAGCCGCTGCCCCTGCCGAATCGACTCGGGTAGATCGGTGCCTCGCCGCTGCTCCAACTCGGGCTTGTGATCGAACAGTTCAAGTTGCGAGGGCGCTCCCGACTGAAACAGGTAGATCACCCGCTTGGCCTTCGGGGCGAAGTGCCTCACGCGCGAACCGGTCTCATCGGCCAACAGCGAGTTCAGCGCCGTCAGCCCGAGAGCGCCGCCGACTCCCCCGAGGAAAGCCCGACGTGAGCAGTCAACTAACATATTTGTTGGCACAGTCATTGTTGTCCTCTTCCATTCTGTCCTCCTTCGTGACCTTCGTGGCCTTCTGTTCACAATCCGGAACTGAACAGAAGGTCACGAAGGTCACGAAGGTCACGAAGGAAAGGCTCTGACGTGTTCGTCGATGCAGCCCATCAGTTCGGCGGCGGCAGGCGCAGGATGCGGCAGGTCTCTGCGTAACTCGATTCCAGATTCAGCGGGAGCGAGTAGTCATCGGCCAGCCAGAGCGGGAGCGTGGGGAGGTTGTCTCCCACCTTGAGCGGATGAAACCACGCATCGAGTTTCCATTGGCGATTGGGACGAGTGGATCGGCAGGCGACGGCGTAGATGTCGGGGGGATCGGCACCGAGCGCGGGGTCGGTCGCACCGGACAGTTCGAGCAGGTCGTGGTAAAGATTGAAGTGCCGCGTCGTGACCAGATCGACGATCACCACGGAGACTTGCTGTTGCAGCAGTGCGGAGCACTTGGAGACAAACGCGTTGCGGTGCTCGGGACGATCCTTGTTCGCCGGGCTGACGATTTCGATCGCCGCCACCAGCCGACGACCGCGTTCCACGTCATACACGCGGACTTCGTATTCGTCCTGAGCGGGCAGGTCGGCCGGGATCGACAGCGTCGCCTGCGGCGCAGCCCAGACGGCGGTGGCAATACCTCCGCCGGAAGCCGCATCGCTCCACGAGGAACCATTTCCGTTGTCGCGTTCATAGGTGGCGATGTCGATCTCGATTTGCGCCCCCAAATGGACACGCGGAGCCGCCGCATACTGTGGCGGCAAGACCCGCACGAGATCCATCACGATCATGGCCGGCCATTGACCATGAACACCCTCCCAAGAGGATTCCCGGTCCAACGGTGCGCGAAAGTGGTTTCTGAGCGGCATGGCGAATTTGTCCTTTTGTCACGGTCGAGGCGTTTACAGCCTCACTAGCACGGCCTGTTGTGTTCGTAACGGTTCGATCAGTCTCTAAGCCCCGTCACCTTACTCTCACCCACTACTCTCACCCACTTCCCGCCAGTGTTCGTTTCTGAAGACATTGCGGAGCGAGCGGACTTGAACCACCTGACCCCCGATTTCAAATTGACGTTCAAAGTTTCAATCCTCACCGAGTTCATCATCGTCCTTCGGATCGGGAAGGAGTGGAAGTCCGAGAGCGGTTTCGATCTGCTCGACGGCGTTGGCCAGGCGGGCGAACAGTCGGACTTGCAGGATGCTGAGCTTGCTGAGCAGATGATCTGTGGCACCGACCAGGCCGAACAAATTTTCCTCATCGGGAATCTCCGGCAAAGCGTACTCGCGAATCGTCATCGCCGCGTCGCCGTGCTCAAACGGGTACGCCCGCTGGCCAAGATTCGACGAGGTCATGTTCAGCAGCGAAGACAGCTTCTCCATCGAGTTGCGAATCTTCTCGATCAGATCGCGACGGTCTTCGTTTCTTTTCAGGGACGATGTCAGCACGAATAGCCTGTGGTAGAGGATGCGCATCGGCAGCAGATTGGCCATCGCATTGCCCACGAACCGCGCGTTGGGAATGGTCTCGCGGATGTCGCGCCGCAGCGTCTCGCCCTGCGGAATGCGCTTGACGATCGAGTCGAGTTGCAGCAGTTGCAGCGCACACGCCAGTCGAGTGGACGCTACGGATTCGTATTCCCACAGGCTTGCGGCGATCTGTTGGAGGCCTTTGCGGGAACGATCGAGTTTTTCGTCGATGGTGCGCCGCCGACCGTTGAGCAGGCGAAACTTCTTGGCACGGATGGATAGGCCGCAATCGAGCAGCATCTGCGCGGAGGCCGTCGTGAAGATGACCTCCTCGGCGTGATCGTGGCATTTCACCTGCTTCTTGTAACGGGCGAGCTGCCCGACCATCCGCTCGCGTGCCGCCTTGAGCGACTGCACGAGTTCGCCGGCCTGTTGTGAATCCGACGGCTTCGATTCGGCAGACGGGTCGATGGCGAGCGGTCTCATGATCGGAATGCGTGTCTGAAAGAATCGGTCGAGCGCCTTGAACGCCTGTGATTCCTGATGGCTTTCCTGGATCAAACGCTTGGCCGGACAGAGTCGCGACTTGTCGAAGTCGTCGCCGAGAACGGACTCGTAGAACACGGCCGATGCCGCGCGCGAGACGCGTCCGAAATCCTCGAACAAGACCGTCGCGGGATAGTCGCCCGGATCGCCGTCGAACAGAAAGGCGGGCGGTTCGGTCTCCTCTTTCGCTCGGGCAATCCGATCCGCGTTGCCGGGGTGTGAGTCGAACAGACTGGTCTGCATTTGTCGCTGATGTTGTCGCAGGGCCTTCCGAATCTTGGGAGTGATGTTGTCGCGGTTGGCGGCGACGACGGCCGGGAAATCGTTGGCCAACCGTCCGTCCTCCCAGAATCGTTGCAGATCATTGACAGCCATCTCGCGCGCCAGCCCCAGTTCCTGAATCTGTCGGCTGGTGCGAGCGAACGTCGTCGCACCCACCAACCGTGTCTCGTAGAGATCGGCGTCGTACTCCTGCTGTCGCATCAGGAAGCAACTGATCGCGCTGCCGAGCCACGCCAGACTGAACAGTGCCAGCCGAGTCAGATAGACGAAAAACCGGGCGATCCAAAACAGCAGCTTGAAGGGCCAGCCGATCCGTTCGCCCGCCTCGATCAACCAAACGTCCCAGATGTCTCGCTCGAACGTGACGCGAGCGAACCACATCGAGATCAAGCGGATGAGATACCCGAATCTCATGCCGGTTGTTTGCGAGAAGTGACCGAATTCGTGGGCGAGTACTCCGGACAACTCGCGCACAGTCAGCCCCTGCACCAACGGCAGGCCGATGGTCAGAGTCAGGTCGTTCGTGAAGAAGCTGGCGAGTCCGCGCCGCAGTCCGGCCGACGCATTGGCCTCGGTGTCGATGCGGATCGAGGTCGGCTTGGGTGCCCCGACGGCTGTGGCCACAGCATCGACGAACTCGAACAGAAACGGTTCGATCTCACGCTTCAGCCTATCGGGAGGGGCGGCCTTGGTATTGCGGGCGAAGAACGGCTTGATCGCGAACAGGATCGCAAGGGGCCCGACCACCAACGGCAACGCGGTGAGAGCATGTTCGACAGTAAACGGCCGTCCCGTGGCGGCGTGTGTACTCAGATGAACTGCGTGCCAAAAGATCGTATAGCCGATCAGCGCGATCAGACTCAGATAGGCGGCGGGAAGTAGCAACATGCCGCACGCCACCGCGAAGAGCGCCAGCACGTAGGACCGCTCGACAACAGGCCCCTCAATCTCGCAGTGGAGAGCATCGAGAATCCGCTGTTGAATTCTTCGTCGATCGTCCTTCACTGCGGCCGCTTTTCGGGAAGCCTCGGTCATCGTTCGTCACTCCCGCTATTGGGTCTAACCTCGCGTGGGCTGAAGTGAGACGTAGCTGCGCTTCGACAGAGTGCGGGCGGAACGCTCAAACAGCCCACGTTCTGGCGAAACGTGACTACATTCAAATGTCTCACTTTGGGACGTGCAAAGTATAAATCCGGTGCTGCTACATCGCGGCTGAACAATGGACGAACTGCCCCATTGTTTCCCGTCAGGCACAATCGCCGATCACCTGCGGTCGGTGTGATCGTGAGCGAGTTGAATCTTGTTGAGCGAAACATCCTCATCCCATTTGTCAGACCAACCTCGGTAGTGGATGCGAACGGTTGCGGCGTTCTTGATCTGATTGACATCCGCTGGATACCAGGTTGCTCCCCACTGGACTTGAACAATCTGTCCGACTTGAAGTTGCTGGATTGAAGTCACTG
>JAYVSP010001006.1:0-4077 GCA_043775215.1 Planctomyces sp.
GAGTTCGCTTGTTTGAAGACTAAGTGATTCCAACTGAGCAATTTGTTCCGAAGATTTTCAACGCAAAGACGCAAAGACGCCAAGATAAGCAAAAGCGGCTGGGAATGTTGAGGAGTCCGTGCATAGCTCTTGTTCTGTCGATTTGGACATAGCAAACCGACGTCTCTCACGAACTGGACTTCTTTGTGATCTTTGCGTCTTTTGCGTTGAAACCTTTGAGTCAAAGAGAACGCATTGACACATGACTCGGAACGCGGCCTATTTCTTCGTCAGCGGTGATGCGTTCTTTGCGGGAGCGCTGTTGATCGCCGCAGGACACTCGGCTGCGTGGCACTGGCGACATCGACGGGGAGCCAAGTGGTTGAGGCTGCTGACGATTCTCGGCGTTGCCTGTTGCGTTTTGACGGTTATCCCATTGCCATTGTGGCTGTATTGCCTTGGTCTCGGTTTGCCAGTGGCGTGGATCAACTTTCCGTTTGCAAAGTCGAACGATACAAGGCGACATCGAATTCTGCGGCGAGCTCAGCCGTTGGTGGAATTGTTTTTGGTGCTGGCGACGGGATGGGAACTTTCGGAACGAACGTCCTTGATGCGGATTCCGCTCGCGAAACTTCCGGCTGAGATTCATGTCGTCGGAGATTCGCTCAGCGCGGGGATTGGTGATGAACAGAATCACTTGTGGCCCAGGCTGCTTTCACAGCGGTTGAATGTGCCGATCGTGAATCATGCTCAACCGGGCGCCAATCTCAATTCCGCGTTGAAACAGGCGGAAGAAATCATCGGCGATGATTGCCTCGTGCTGATTGAGATCGGCGGCAACGATCTGCTCAGCGGCCAAGACTCGAAGATGGTGGAAGCGGACTTGGCGAAGTTGCTGTCGAAGCTGAAGCGTGGCCAGAGGACGCTGGTCATGTTCGAGCTGCCGGTGCCGCCAATTCTCGGAGCCTACGAGTTCGCCCGCACGCAACGACGATTGGCCCAGCGGTTCGGCGTTCGCCTGATCTCACGGCGAGAGTTTGCAAACGTCCTCTTGAGTGCGGGAGCCACGAGCGACGGCTTGCACCTGAGCCGAGTCGGGCATCAGCGCCTGGCCGAGATTGTGGCCCAAACTCTATAGCGCGGCGAAGCCGCAAATCCGAAAACCCAAGAACCAAATCCCAAGGAAGCACAACGCCCGAAATCCGAACGGCGACGTGACGCGACTGAGGATGTGAATGCCGGTTTTCGCCTGTGACCTTTTCGGGTTTTGTGTTTCGAATTTCCTTGGAATTTGGTTCTTCGGATTTCGGATTTTGTGCCAGGAAAACAGCGCCTTCGGCGATAACAATGTAGCGCGGCGAAGCCGCAAATGTGGCACGACGCTCCAACTGCATTTCCGCGCTCGGCCGCGAGAACATGTGCAGCGACTGCTGTTCGCGACCCGCGTGATAAAGCGTCAGGCGTTCGTCAATTGCAGACATGTCCCGCCTTTGTCCGGGAACTTCCCGACACGTCCGACAGGAAATGCTCGCCTAACTTTCCCGCTCCTCCCGGCAGACGGCCCTGTTCGCCACGGCGAGAATCCCCCTGTCATTTTGGAGTAATGTGGGCCATCAATAGGAGGCGCGAAATCATGTTATCCCCATCTTTATTCTTTGGTGGCTCGTTGTCTCGGAGCACAACCCTTACGCGTCAAACCCGCCGCGGATTTTGGACGCAGGGAAGCGACAAACGCCGGCTGTCTCGCCCACGGAATACTTTGGCGGCCGAACATTTGGAAGATCGAACGCTTCCGGCTCACGGCGTCGAGTTGACGGCGGGGCCGCGGCTGGCCAGCGTGGATTCCACACGCGGCGAATTGATCAACAATGTCTTTACGGCACTGGCCCCTGGCTCGACGATTAATCTGACGGTATTGGACTGGAACGCAATCGCTCAGGGAAGCATGGACCTCTCGAATGTCGGGGGCTTCGATTTCCTGGATGCCTTGCAAACGCAGTTGCTAGTCTCGTCTCCCAGCAACGCCCTGAATGCTGATGCCACACTCGCGGACATTTTTATCGCGGCGGCGAATGTGGCCCAAACAAACGGCAACACCGCTCTCGCCACTGCCCTCAACGCGCTCAGCGTTGAGGTCGGTCCACTCACGCAAACGGTCGACATTGGCGGCCAGATTGGCGAACTCGGCGGCCTCATTCATGCCGAGACGTTTCCCGATGGGTCCGTGGCTGACGCAAATCTGAATCTCTTGGACGTGGTGACAGGATTCTTCCAACTTTACAACACGGAAAATGTTTTCACGACCGGGACGATTCCGACCTCCGTCATGATCGACGGCAGCGCCCTCGGTCTGGGATCACAAATCACCTCCATCGAGTTGTTTGCCCAGGTCGTCGAGCCTCCGATCATCCTCGGATGCGCCCCCGAAGGAACTGAGTTCCATACCGCCGCCGTGCGTTTCAAGCTCAATGTGGATTTAGTCGACACGCATCCCGACACATCGGCTCTCGAAGCGGCGCTGCAACTGGCGCTGGGCGTCGGGATCACTGTGGATGCGGACTTCACACTCGGCAAGTTGGAGATGTATGTCGAGGTCGCTCGCGGTGAAGGGACGATTGGAATTGTCAATGCGCTGGCAAACACGGTGACGGTTCAAGCAACTCCCGGCGTGGCCGACGTCTACTTGGGGCACATTGATGACTCGCTGTTCTTCAACCGGTCACATGTGATTGTCCCGGCCACCGATGTGCAATTCAGCGACGTGGGGACGCTCCAAGTGATCGTCAATGATCCGCTGGGCGTCCTGAGTAACAATACCGCCAACGTGCAAGCCAAGAGTTGGGGCCAAGGCACGGCTCCGCTGGTTTCCACCACATTGACCTTTATCGACGGGGACGCGACTCCGTTTCCCGAGACGCAAACCGTCTACAGCAGCAGTTCGTCGATCACGAACCTCGTGGATGAGTTGTCCGACAATTTAGAGATGAACGTGAGCGGCAGCTTAGGCGTTTTGGTTGACCCGCTGGTCAACACTGTTGTCGAACAGAACCTGGACGTGATCGGTGGGACGGTCATCCCGCCGCTCGTGACGACAATTTTGACCAACGTGGCCGACCCAGCCTTGGAGGCGTTGGGCGTTCGCATCGGCGAAATGGACGTGACCGTCAACGACATCTGCAACCGGGTTCCGGATGCGATAGATGACGCTTACAGTACCGACGAGGACACGACGCGGAGCGTGGCTCTGCCAGGAGTGCTTATCAACGACACCGACGCGGACGGCGATGCGTTGACGGTATCGCAGGTCAACGGCTCGACGGTGAACGTCGGGACGCAGATCACGTTGGCGTCGGGAGCCCTGATGACGCTCAACGCGAACGGCAGCTTGACCTATAACCCGAACGGCAAGTTCGAGAGCTTGGACACGGGTGAGTCGGCGACCGAGACTTTTAATTACACGGTCTCCGACGGATTCGGAGGAACCGACACGGCCACGGTGACAATCACAATCAACGGGGTCAACGACGCGCCGGTGGCGGTCGATGACACGGGGACAACGGATGAGAACACAGTGTTGACGGTGGCGGCGGCGGGCGTGTTGATCAACGACACGGACGTGGATGTGGAACCGTTGACGGTGGCGCAGATCAACGGCTCGACGGCGAACGTCGGGACGCAGATCACGTTGGCGTCGGGAGCGTTGGTCACGCTCAACGCGAACGGCAGCTACACGTACAATCCGAACGGCCGGTTCGAGAGCTTGGACACGGGCGAATTGACCACGGACAGTTTCACGTATGTGGCGACGGACGGCACGGCGAACTCCAACACGGCCACCGTGACGATCACGATCACCGGCGTCAACGACGCGCCGGTGGCGGTCAACGACACCGGGACGACGGACGAGAACACCACGCTGACGGTGGCTTTGCCGGGAGTGCTGGTGAACGACACGGACGTGGATGTGGAACCGCTCACGGTGGCACAGGTCAACGGCGTGACGGCGAACGTCGGGACGCAGATCACGTTGGCGTCGGGAGCGTTGGTTACGCTCAATGCGAACGGCAGCTACAGCTACAACCCGAACGGCCGGTTCGA
>JAYVSP010001007.1:0-1903 GCA_043775215.1 Planctomyces sp.
GCAACTTCAAAACTGGCGCTTCGGGTTAGTGTAGGCTGCCAGGATTTGTGGGCACACCCGTAGGCGAGTCGCTCCCGCGACTCGCATTATGCGACGACCGTGCGCGAACAAGGTAGGATGCGTACTTCGTCCGTCGTGCGAAAAACGGACAGGAGTGCCGATCGTATCTACCGAAAGTCATCTGTCATGAGATCTGCTGTGCGTCGCATGTTTACGTTTTGGGTGTTGGTTGTCGCGATGATCGAACCTTATGGAGGACATCGGCTCATAGCATTTGCGGACGACGCCACTTCGCTACGACCAACACAGCAGACGGCCATTCAAGAAGTTCTGCGGCTCGAATCGCAACTCAAATCCGTCAATAAGTCGATTTGGGAATTTGCCGAACTCGGCCTGGAAGAGAAGCGGTCGTCCGCATTGTTGGTCGAGAAGCTCAAAGCCGCGGGCTTCGAGGTGCGGACCGGCGTGGCCAGCATGCCGACGGCGTTTGTCGCGAGTTACGGCTCTGGCAAACCGATCATCGGCATCCTCGCCGAGTACGATGCGTTGCCCAACCTTTCGCAGACTCGGGAGACGTTTCGCTCGCCCGTGACCGACGGAGCACCCGGTCACGGATGCGGTCACAGCGGACTGGGTGCCGGCGCACTCGGAGCGGCTCTGGCCGTGAAGGTCGCGATGGAACAACACAAACTGACAGGGACCATTCGCTTGTATGGAACACCGGCCGAGGAGACGTTGATCGGCAAGGTCTACATGCAGCTCGACGGGCAGTTCCAGGACTTGGATGCCTGCCTGCACTGGCATCCGGCGTCGGTCAACGGAGCGTGGGCAGCAAGCTCCAAGGCGGCCGTGTCGCTCAAGTTTGACTTCCACGGGACGACCGCTCACGCCTCTGGCAACCCGTCGAGCGGCCGGAGTGCGCTCGATGCCGTGGAACTCATGAACGTCGGCGTGAACTTTATGCGCGAGCACATCAAAGAGGACGCTCGCATTCATTACGTCATCACCGAGGGCGGCGGCGCTCCCAACGTCGTCCCGGCCAAAGCCCAGTCGTGGTACTACATCCGAGCCAACGATCACCGCGATGTCGAACAGAACTTCGACTGGGTGCTGGATATCGCCAAAGGGGCCGCGCTGATGACTCGCACCAAGATGACCTACCAGGTCGACACCGACTGCCACGAGATCATCCCCAATACGCCACTCTCGGAACTGGTGCAACGCAACCTGGAAGCGATCGGCGTTCCGAAATTCACCGATGAAGAAAAGGCATTCGCTCGTCGCCTGCAACAACCGCTGATCGACGAGTTTGATTCCAAATTCCCGCTGGCGCTCGATGAGTCCATTCAGCCGCTGCCGAAAGCGGACGATCCGAACAAAGGGTCAACCGATGTTGGTGACATCAGTTGGCACGTCCCGACCAGCGGAGTCCGCATCGCTTGTTTTCCTGCCGATTGCCCCGGCCACAGTTGGCAAAATGTCGCCAGCATCGCCTCCACCATCGGCGAGAAAGGGACCATCACCGCCGCGAAAGTGCTTGCCGTATCGGCCCTCGATCTGCTCGAGAAGCCCGAAGTCATTGCTGCCGCTCGCGAAGATTTCTCGCGGCGGATGCAGTCGAGAAAGTACACCTCGCTGATTCCGAAGGGGCAGAAGGCCCCCGCGAAGATTCGATAGAAGCATTCGTTGCGATTGGATCGGGAAATCGACTGTTGGGGCTAAATGACCGTGCATGATTCGTGTCGATCCAAGCCAATCAGCCGGAACGCGCTAGCGTCCGGTTCGGAGCGGCAAAAACCGGACGCTAGTGCGTCATCAAGACTACGAATTCGGGTTCATGTGAGTGAGCGGCAAGGCGTCAGCCCCCGGACGAATCGCGAGTGTGGTTCTGGCCCAACGGGCC
>JAYVSP010001008.1:0-3076 GCA_043775215.1 Planctomyces sp.
TCTGCTCCTTCCTTGAGTTCGAACTCCAACACGACTCGTGGAAGAAACAAATACCAAATAACTTACGCTGTGTCACTAAAACTTAGACAGTCGAATTAAGGACCGGCGCAGAAATAAGTGTCGGATGTAGCCGAAGTCGTGAGACTTCGGACGGAACTCTCACGAGTTCCGCTACTCCCGACAGTTATTTCTGCGCCGGTCCTTAACCGCTTTCCAAGACCCATTGCGTGGCATGGCGGACGAGTTCCACGCTGCTGTGCAGATCGAGTTTTTTCTTGATGCGCTGGCGGTGGGTTTCGATGGTCTTGATTCCCAGATGCAATCGTTGGGCGATTTCGTTGGAACCAAGGCCGCGACCGATCAGTTCAAAGATTTCCAACTCACGGTCAGAGAGTGTGGCGATAGGGGGTTGCTGCAAGGGTTGACTGCCGGTCATCACTTGGTGGAGCAAACGGTTTTTGATCAACGGGCTGACGAAGATTTCGCCGGCGAGGATTTGTTGAATGGCTTCGAGCAGCTTTTCGCGCGCTTCTTGTTTGTGGAGATAGCCCATCGCTCCCGCACGCAGCGAGCGTTCGGCGAAGAGCGATTCGTCGCTCATCGACATCACGAGTATTTTCGTGTCCCCGTTGCGGGCCTTGATACGTTTGATGAGATCGAGACCGCTGCCATCCGGGAGCGAAAGGTCGACGATCGCCAAGTCCGGTTTCTCGCGATCGATCAATTTCAAAGCGTCAATGATGTTTGCCGCTTCGCCGCAGATTTCCAGACCGGGCTTTGTCGACAGCATGGCCAACAGTCCTTCACGGACGATTGGATGGTCGTCGATGATCAGGATGCGAGCATTCTGCGTACGACCGGACATATCGCGAGCCATTACGTTGCCGCCTTTCGGATCAGGCAGGTGACCAGAGTGCCGCCATTATCGCTCGAATCGATATTCAACGTCGCGCCAATGAGGCTCGCTCGGTAATGCATGATTTTCAAGCCCACGCCGACGGTCGCGTCTGATTGATCGGTGAGTCCGACGCCGTTGTCGCGGATGCACAAGCTGACTCCATTTTCGTGAGAATCCAAAGATACCGAAATGTGATTCGCGCGGCTGTGCTTGAGCGCGTTCGTGATCGCTTCCTGAGCGATGCGGTACAAGTGCGTCGCCGTTTGGTTGTCGTGAATCGGGATCGACCCGGAAAAGTGGCACGTCACCTTTGATTGCGAGGTGATGTTTTCGGCCAAATCTCTGAGCGCCACCATCAGGCCCTCGGCAGAGATATCTACCGGAACCAGCCCCTTGGAAACTTGTCGGACTTGTTTCAACGCGCGGTCCAGGCCGTCGACAATTTTCCGGGCGAGGGCCACTAAATGACCCGAAGCGTCAGCGGGGGCGGGGGCGGGCGCTTCACTCGATTCTGAATCGGAAACACTTGGGAGTGTTCGCCCTCGCGGACGCTTGGGGTTAGTTTCGAGGCCTCGCTTGCGCATCGGGTTAGTTTCGAGGCCTTGCTTGCCCTTCGGGTTCGTGGCTTGCTCTTCCAACGCCTCCGCCAAGTTTTGAGCCAAGAAACCCAAACCAGTCAGTTCCTGCCCGGTGCCGTCGTGCAAATCCTGACCGATCCGCCGTTGCTCCCTTGACACACTTTCCAAGACTTCCTTCTCGACGATCTTGCGATCGCTGATATCTTGGACAACGCCTGTGAACAGCCGCTTCCGACCATCGTAAAGTTCACTGATCGAGAGGTTGATCGGAAACGTGGTCCCGTCTTTGCGGCTGCCGACGCAGTCACGGGGGATGCCGATGACCTTCTTCACTCCGGTGCTCAGATAGTTCGCCAGGTAGCTGTCGTGCTCTTCGCGAGTGGGAGATGGCATCAGCACTTCGACGTTCTGTCCGATCAATTCGTCATCGGCATATCCAAACATTTTTGACGCTGAAGGATTGATGAAATCGATGATGCCTTGTTCGTCGATCGTCACAATTGCTTCCACCGCGGTGTTGACGATCGCCGCCATGCGCTCCTGAATTTCGCGCAAATCCTCCTGAGACTTGAGACGAGCGGTGATGTCTTCGATGGCCAGAAAGATGTGCGGCGGAAGCGAACTGTCGGACCGGACTCGACTGGCGTTGAGCAACATCGAACGCCGACCAATCGCCGGAAAGTCGTGCTCGACGTCGAAGTTCTCGAATTGCGTGTTGTGCGGCAGGATGTTTTCCAGCAGTTGCCGCAACCGAGGAATGTTCCACTGGCCGTCCCCCAACGTGTAGATCAGTTGCTGTTCGGTTTCGACCGGCGTCACTTGGAACGTCTCATAGAACGCGCGATTGGCCACGCGGACGCGCAGCTCAGCATCCAGAATCAACAGCGGCTGCCGTACGGTTTCGACGATGCCCATCGCATAGTCGCGCGATACCTGCAAGTCCCGCTCGCGGCGTTTCAGTGCGTCGATGTCGGACAGTGTGATGACCGCGCCCTCGATTTTGTTGTCGATTGTCTTGTACGGCCGGACGATCAACTTGTGCCAATGTCCTTCTTCGTCCTGGACTTCTTTTTGCTGCATTTCCAGCGAATCGAGTACCTGCTGGATCAGCGGCTCCAGATCGGGAACGTTGATCTTCAGTTTGAAGTCGCCGATGTGCCGTCCGGTGTCCGTAGGAATCAGTCTGAGCACTCGCTGAGCACTGGGACTGAAACGGCGAATGTGCAGGTCGTTTCCCAGGACAACGGTCGGAATGTTGACGCTGTCAATCAAGTTTGTGAGGTCGTCGCTGAGCTGCGCCGAGATCATGATTCGGCTTTGCAGTTCATCGTTGACGGTCGTCAGTTCTTCATTGGATGCTTGCAATTCTTCCTTGGCCGTCTCCAATTCCTCGTTGGTGCTTTGTAGCTCTTCGTTGCTGGAAACGATCTCTTCATTGGCCGCCTTGAGTTCCTCGTTCACCGCCTCTTGTGCTTCGATCACCGACTGGAGATACCCTTTCGTCGAGTCGAGTTCTTGCTTCAGCCGTTCGATCTCGCGAACATGGTTGGCGAGTTGCGCAACATCAGCCCCGCCGAGCTTGTCTCGGTGGATTTTGGGC
>JAYVSP010001009.1:0-20946 GCA_043775215.1 Planctomyces sp.
CGCGACCTCGTTCGCAGTCCACAGCATGAAGTAGTTGTCCTGTGGCAACGCGTCTCGCCTCCGAGATTGATTCGACGCGAGACGAGTCGGCGTTGGCCACGAAAGGAGATTCATCATGGCAAAACAGCACGGCACATGGCCCTTGTGGGGCGAGGCCCTGTCGAGTTGGCCGGTCTGGAGACGTTCGCTGATCATCGGCTTGGTCGTCGGCTTCATTCAAATTGCAGTGAACCAGGGTGACCTGTGGGTTCGACTGCAAATCAGCTCGACCTTGATTCTAAAAACAATGGTGACGCCGATGATCGCGATCAGTGTGGCGCTGTTCTCTTCCGCGGGAGCCTATGTGCAACTTACTCGACGACCCCCGGCTGGCGAGCCGGTGGCGGTTAGCTCCCAAGCGACGGTGTTCCCGTCTGGAGGCTAATACGTCCCGGCTCGCCAGAACAAATACTGAATGAGGCGCTCAAAAGCAGACCTGACTCCTGATCGATTCGGGTCGCACCTTTCCGATGGACTTCATCACGACCATGTCAAATCGTGTCTACAGTTTTATCGGCGGAAGCATCGGGCGATGGCGCGTTTGCGACATTCGGCAGATCGGCGGTGAGGGAATTGACTCCGTGTCCCACGTTGAAATCACCAACGAAAATGTACGGCAGCTCCTGCCAAATGCCACCTGGTGTCTGCGGGGTGTGACCAGCAATCAGCGCTACACGCTTCGCGCTGAGTTGAATTCATTGTTGGCTGTGCAACCTTCTCTGGGACGTAAAGACGCCACTTGCGCTGCCCTGATTCCGATTACGAAATCAGCCGCATGGTGGGAACTGACTCAGGACGAACGACGCGAAATCTTCGAGTCCCGCTCAGCGCACATCGCTACGGGACTGCGCTACCTTCCGGCGGTCGCGCGACGGTTGCACCACTGCCGTGACCTCGACGAGCCATTTGACTTCATCACTTGGTTTGAATTCGCGCCGCGTGACACCGCTGCCTTCGATGAACTTGTTGCGGCACTCCGCCAAACCGAGGAATGGAAATACGTTGATCGTGAGATCGACATTCGGCTCACCCTTGCTGACACCGAATAAAACAAATCAAGGCGCTCAAAATGAACGAGAAAAAATTTCGAGGTGATTGGTTACTGCTGCCGCTCGCCGGAATGGCGGCGGTCGTGGTTCTGTGGGCCATCTCCAGCAAGACATGGGCACCTAACCTGCCGACGCCGTGGAAGACGTGGGAAGTTAGCCAGCCGTATCTGCTGAAGCCCTTCGAGAAACGCGGCGAGTTGGATCAAGGAATTCTGCGCTTCACGTGGTACTCACTGATCTTGGTGGCCAAGGGCTACACAATCGCGCTGTTGATCGGCACGCCGCTCGGCTTTGTGCTCGGCATGTCGAAGCTGTTCGCGAAAACCTTTGACCCGATCATTCAAATTCTGCGGCCCGTGTCGCCGCTGGCTTGGCTGCCATTGGGCCTGGTGCTGTTTCAGAGATCCGAACCGGCGGCTCTTTTCACGATCGCCCTGTGCTCGATGTGGCCGACGGTGCTCAACACGGCGCTCGGAGTGCGTGCGATTCCACAAGATTATCTCAATGTGGCCCGTGTGCTGAACCTGTCACGCACGAAGACGTTGTTCAAGATTTTGCTGCCCGCGACATTGCCGTACATGTTCACCGGCTTCCGTCTGAGCCTGGGCATTGCGTGGCTGGTAATCGTCGCCGCCGAGATGCTGACCGGCAGTCCCGGCGTGGGCGGCTTCTTGTGGCAGGAGTACAACAGCCTGATCTATGAGCACATCATTCTGTGCATCCTGACCATCGGAGTGATCGGGTTCATTCTTGATCGCCTGATGGGTGTCGTCGAACGCCACCTGCAAGTGGCCAAGGCGGCATAACACTAACCCGAAGCGTAAGTTTTGAAGTTGCGCAGTCTTGTTTTTCGCCCCCAAGGGGTGCAACTCGATAGCCCAGGGCGAAGCCCTGGGTGACGAATAGAACAACAATAAGAAGCCCTGAAAGGGCGAAACCCCACGGAGGCCAAAGACATCCATTTGTTTCGCCCCTACAGCCCAACAGGGCTTGCCACGTTTTGTCCGTCAAACCCAGGGCGGCGCTACGCGGCTGACGCCGCGCCGCTCCGCTCTGCCCTGGGCTTTCGAGTTTTTGCCCTTTGGGCCAGGACGACTGCGCAACTTCAATAAGCGTCAGCGAGGGCGGGCGCTTCTAACGACATGATTCGCCATCGGAGTCTTGTGAAGCGTTCGCCCTTGCTGACGCTTCGGTTAGCGTCACACCTTTGAAAGAGAAGTTTCGATGAACACGCTCCTCGAACCCATGATCACGACTGTCGACCGGCAGGAACCGGAGTACGTCCGCATGCCACCTTTGCCATTTGTCGAACTGAAGCACGTCTCGAAAGGGTACGGCTCCGGAAAACAGCGGCGCGAGGTACTCAAAGACCTCAACCTCGACATCGCGCGCGGTGAGTTTGTCGCCATCATCGGTTATTCCGGTTCTGGCAAAACGACGTTGATGTCGCTGCTCGCTGGCTTAATACGGCCTGATTCTGGAATCGTGATGATGGACGGCGAGAAGATTACCGGTCCCAGCCGCGAGCGCGGACTCGTGTTTCAGAATTATTCGCTGCTGCCGTGGCTGAGCGTGTTCGACAACATCGCTCTGGCCGTCGATCAACTCTTTCCCGATTGGCCGAAAGAAAGACGTCGCGAGCACATCGAAAAATACATTGCGATGGTGAATCTCACCCCCGCGCGTCAAAAACGTCCGCACGAGCTGTCCGGCGGCATGCGGCAGCGAGTTTCAGTCGCGCGGACGCTGGCCATGAATCCGGAGATGCTGTTGCTCGATGAACCGCTCAGCGCACTCGACGCCCTGACGCGAGCCACGTTGCAGGACGAGATCGAACAAATCTGGGAGCGAGATCGCAAAACCGTGCTGCTCATCACCAACGATGTGGATGAAGGTTTGCTGCTGGCCGATCGAGTGATCCCGCTGAGCGCCGGCCCCGGAGCAACGCTTGGCCCGGCCGTGAAGGTCGATCTCGACCGCCCGCGCGACCGCAAGGCGATTCAACGCGATCCGCACTTCAAACGACTGCGTTCAGAAGTGCTGGACTTTTTGCTCGGCGCGGGGGCACGTCAGAAACCAACACGCCGCGAAACGTTGTCGGTGGCCGGTTGATTTTGGAGTGCGGGGATGCATCCCCGCTTTCCATTGCGGCGAAGCCGCTTTCTTTTTTGCGACGAACGTCAACCCCTTTCTCAGACACAAATAGGAACAAAAGCGGCTCCGCCGCATATGAAAGCGGGGATGCATCCCCGCACTCCAAAATCAAATGGAACAACCATGAACCATCCCGAGAAATACCTGGAAATCTGGAAGCTGCAAAAGGCGTATCCCACGGCGAGCGGTCCTCCAGCGGTGATCGTGGAGGACTTCACGCTGAATGTGGCCGAAGGGGAATTCGTCTCGGTCATCGGCCATTCTGGCTGCGGCAAGTCGACCGTGTTGTCGATGATCGCCGGGCTGAGTTCGCCGACGGGCGGCGGCATCATCTTGGCCGGACACGAAGTCACTGATGCCGGGCCGGATCGTGGAGTCGTGTTTCAAGCACCCTGCTTATTACCGTGGATGACCGCGTTGCAGAACGTGACGCTGGGAGTCGAACAGGTCGCTCCGCAGAAATCGCGTGCGGAACAACGGGAGGTCGCCGCGTACTACTTGGAACTCGTTGGCCTGGGCGATTCGCTGCACGTGCATCCGAACCAACTATCCGGGGGGATGCGACAGCGTGTTGGAATCGCGCGCGCGTTTGCGCTGTCACCGAAGATGCTCTTGCTCGATGAGCCGTTCGGAATGCTCGACTGCTTGACGCGTTTGGAACTCCAACAAGTGTTGCTCGACCTGTGGGCAACCGACCGTAAGACGGCGCTGATGGTGACGCACGACGTCGATGAGGCTCTGTTTCTGTCGGATCGCATCGTGATGATGACCAACGGCCCGGCCGCGCGCATCGGCGATATTTTGGACGTGCCGTTCGCTCGCCCACGAGACCGCCACGACGTGTTCGAGCATCCTGAGTACGACCGTTTGCGACAACATCTGATCTCGTTTCTAGAAGACCACGCCCATTCGCCATCCGCATCGGTCGCGGACCTGGACCAAGTCGCTCAGCCCCAGAAGGCAAACAGCACTGCCGAGTCTTCTCCTTCCCGCCGCCATCCGGCGACTAACCCCAAATCAAATGACGCGGCGTGATCTAACGTGCGTCTTTCTCGCGCCGGGCAGCCCCGCAGCGCCATCGAACAACTCGACGAGCCAATGCTGACCAGCATTCCCGCATCCGCGTGATGACCAAGACTCGCTCGAATTCCGAGCCAGCATGAGTTCTGTCAGATGTCGCTGAACTCGCCAGAGTTCAGATCCGAATTCTGGCGACTTCGGCTACGACAGTTATTGATGCGCCGGTCATTAGTTGATTGCGAGGCCTCGCCAGGCGACTCATAATCCTTTGGTTCTGAGTTCGAATCCCTGCGGTCTCATTCGAAACTTCCAGCGATAGAACATCGACTTCATTCGGAAACAGGAAAGTAGAAAACATGCGCAAATTATTGAGTACTTGGCTGGCGGTGTTGGAAACGCAGACGTCTGGCGCCATGCGCCGATTGCGTCGGACGCTTGCACGAACCGCAGCCTCGCGACCGATTCGCCGTCGCAGTGGTTCGCGGCCGTTGGACCTGGAACAACTGGAGGCTCGGGAGCTGCTCACCGTGAGTTTTGGGCTGTCCCACACGCCGATCTACGATACCCCCGCGCTACAACGCAGCTCTGCCGACGTCTTCAAGTCAATCCCGGCCGCTCCATTGGGCGAACTAAACGCTGGTGGCCAGAATGGGGCGAGCAAGACGTCGACAAAAGACTACGCTTACACCGTCGTGGGTAATGCCAATGATGTCATGGTGAATCCGTTGTCGAGCGGGCTGGCGTTGGTCGGTGGTGGCACCGATGTGGACGAGGTGTTCCGCTGGATGGGAGCTAAGGCCAATGGCGGAGACTTCGTCGTTCTGCGAGCCACCGGGACCGGGGCATACAACTCCTACATCGATAAGTTGGTTCCCGCGCTCGATTCTGTGGCGACGTTGGTGATCTCAACGATTGCTGGTGCCAATGATTCGTTCGTCGCACAAACGATTCGCCATGCGGAGGCCATCTTCATCGCAGGAGGCGATCAGGCGGACTACATCAATCTTTGGAAGAACACGGCCGTTGAAACTGCGATTTACGACGCATTGGCGCGTCACGCGCCGATCGGCGGAACCAGCGCTGGACTGGACGTGCTGAGCGACTTCGACTTCTCCGCTCAGAACGGCACGATCACCTCCACGGAAGCTTTGGCCAACCCATATGACCCGCGAGTGATACTTGACAGTGAGTTCGTCAACGAGGGCGACTACAGCGCCGCCGAATCCGGTCCGCACAGTGTGCTGCATTATCTGGACGATCTGGTCACGGATAGTCACTTCCAGCAGCGCGACCGCATGGGCCGCTTGATCACTTTCATGGCTCGTATCGATCAAGACGGATTGGCATCCGTGCCGCGCGGCATTGGGATCAACGAGCAAACTGCGTTACTGATCGAAGAGAACGGCATGGCTCGCGTCGTGGGCAATCCCTACAGCAAAAAGATTCCCGAAGCCGACCAGCAGCGCGCGGTCTATCTGCTCTCCGCAACCACGGATACCACGAAGATCGTGAATCAGAACCAGGCACTGACCTACACCAACGTCGCTGTGGTAAAAGCCGACTACAACCCGAAGACCGGCATAGGAGACACATTCGATCTCGATGATTGGACCAACGCTTGGCGCGGCACGGATGTCACGACCTATTATGAACTCTCGGCTTTGAACGGCGAACTCATTCCAGTGGCGCCGCGCACCGCGATTTATTAAATCCACAGCTTGAAGCAAGCGGTGCTAGCAGCCTGTTGAAGAACTGTGGGATAGGCTTCCAGCCTGTCGCTTTTATCGAGGAATCACAGGCTGGAAACCTATGCCACGAAGTTTTTCAACAGGCTGATAACCTCCGTTTTTCGACTTCCCGCGCTTCATGCCCGTTGCTAACTTTTTGGCGACTCCGATCTCGGGGTTGCCATTTCGTGGCTTAAGGTCACGCTGGACACCGGCAGCGTGCTGGTGCCGACACTCACTCCAGGGAGATGCATCATGATACGAACCCTAATGCAAAACATGTTCAGGAATGTCCGGTCTCGGCGGCGAGCGCCCGATGGGGCGTTCCGCCCGGCTCTGGAGGCATTGGAGGAACGCTGCGTCCTCTCCGCCACTCATGTGACAAGCTTGGCTCCGCTACACGCAACCGCCGCTCAGTCCACCAATACGGGCAGTATGAACGGTTCTGCGGGCAACATGCCGGCTCTTTATGATGGTCGCTTAGTTACAATGAACTTCAAGGAACAGCCGGTTCAAGCCGAGCAAGCTCTCTTACAACGGAACGGGAGCATCAACATCATTTACATGTCGGATGCCGGCCTCCCGGGCGACCAGCCGTTCATCAGCGTGCTCGACGCCATTCAGACGGACGGATTCAATCCGCTGTGGCAGGAAGTGCAGATCACGTTCAACAGTGGGTTCACGCCGCGCCAATTGACTTCCGACACGGACGTTCTGGCGGCGGCCGCCGCGGGCGAGATCACCCTCACGACCACAACCGAGATCTACCGTTGCTCGGTCGTCCGAACGAAGTAAGCCTCATTTCAAGACATCACTGCGCGGCCTCAACGACCAAGACTTCCGAAGTTTCAACAAAGACCTCGGAAGTCCGTCGCGCGCGGTTGAGACTAGGAATGAGCAGGCTTGGCCATCAGCCCTGCGAGAAGATTCGCCAACCGCAGCGATTGGCGACGCGAGGAAAGTGCCGAAACCACTCGTGCCGGTCTTCGTCATTGCGAACGCTGTTCGCGTGATCGACTTCGCGATTTAGGATGGGAGAAACCCTCCGGGAATCTCAATGCGGAGACGTCTAGGCAGCGAGTGATTTCTGGATTCGGGGTGCCCAGCTTCATGAAAGCTGGGTGCCGCAGGCATAAGAAACTTGGAGTGAACGCTGATCCAGAGTTGAGGCTACGACTGCACTTCCGAAACATCGCTGTTGCTGTCGGCAAACTTCTCGGCGGGGACGTCCATTTTCTGAGCCATCGTCAGTAGCAGGTTGCTCATGTGAGCTTTGCTGTTCACGGGGTTGTGACAGATGGCGTAGTGCTTGCCGGGATTGTCCAGATCGTAGGTGTAGCCGTCGGGTTTCGACTTCGCGTTGAAGTCGATGTGGCGACCGTGCTTCAGGCCGAGCTGACCGCCGCCGGCCAGAATGATCGGCAGGTTCGCGTTGCCGTGACTATGGCCGAACGCCATGCCGCTGCCATAGAGTGCCATCGTCGAATCGATCAGCGGTCCGTCGGCATCCTTCATCGCGCTCAGACGGTCGAGGAAGTAGCTGAATTGCTGAATGTTGAAGGTATCGCTGTTGGTCAGATCCTGCATCAGCTTCGGATTCGCATTGTGGTGTGACAGCGAATGGCGATCCTGTTTGACGCCAATTTCGGGGACCGCCGGGCCAAGCCCTTCATTGCCAGTGCTGAAGGTTGCGACGCGAGTCAGATCGGTCTGAAACGCCAGCGCGATGATGTCGTACATCGTGCGGAGGTACTCGCCGAGCCGCTCCAGCGAGATGTCGCGATTCAGCTTCGACTGGTCTGCGGGATCGACTTTCGGGCGCGGCGTGTCGAGCCACTTGTCGGCTCGCTGCGTGCGAACTTCGACTTCACGGACGGACGTCAGATACTGTTCGAGTCGCCCGCGATCATCCTGCCCCAGTTGGCCGCCGAGCGAACGAGCCTCGTCCAGAATCGCGTCGAGGATACTGCCTCGACGCTGCAAGCCGCGACGTTGTTTGGCGGTCCCGCCTTGTGGCTCTTCAAACAGTTCGCGGAACACGACGCTCGGATTGCCCTGAGCTGGCAATTGAATTCCGTCCGCACTGTAGGCCAGCGAGTGCCCTTGATTGCTCAGCTCCAGTGACGAGAAGCGAGTCAATGGCGCGGTCACTTGAGCCATGAGCTGATCAACCGAAATCGAGTTGCGCTCCGACTGGCCGATCTTTCCGCCCGTCAGCCAGATCGTGCTGCAATTGTGATGATGTCCCAGCCCATGCGGATGATGCAGCCCGCTGATCGGCGTGATGTGAGCCTTGTGCTTCTCCAAGGGCAAAAGTGACTTTGAGAACTTGTAGTCCGTTCCCGCCTGCGTGATCTGGTAGTCGATCGTATTCACGCCGTTGGGGAGATAGATGAAGACGCTGCGCTTCGCGCGAGTCGCCTTCTCGGCCGCGTGCAGCGGTCGCATGCAATCGAGCAGTGGCAGAGCCATCGCCACTCCCAGTCCGTGTAGAACATGCCGTCGATTGAGCAACCAGTTTTGAGCGAGGAATTGAGCCATGTGAGTTTCCTGAGTTGGTCTCTATGTAGGACGGGGCTGCATGCCTGTCGTTATCGGCTTCAAGCAGTTTATATCACAAAGGGCACGGTCGGACGAACTCGTGAGCCGCAAGCCGCTAGCCGCGGGTCGAAGAAAACAAACCGCGGCTAGCGCCTTGCGGCTCACGGGACACAGAAATCAACACGCATGGCAGAGACACCTTTTTCATCAACGGTCTTCCAGGCTCTTTATGCGTTCTTCGGGGGGCAACTTCACGTTCGGAAAACCGTTCGGTCGAAAGCGGATGATTCGCGTCGGCCGATAACCTTCGAGTAGTTCGTTGATCTGAACTCGCAACTGCAAGCCGCTGCTGCCGAGGGGCGGATTGGGGATGTCTTTGAAGTCGAGCACCGGGCCGTTCTTGGAATCGTGCTCCTGCCACCACGTGCGCAAGGTCGGTTCGGCCGTGGCGATGGATGCTCCGCCGCGTTTGGCTTGCGCGCGGGCCGCGTCGTACAGCGTCGGGTCCATGCCGCCGAATAACGTCACAGTGACGATCCCCTTTCCGCCCGGTTGATGTTCGACATGATCCACCCAACCCGCCAGCCAGCGATGCCGCTGATGCCTGATGTGGATTTGACGTTGGACTTCCATCGCGATGTCACGGCTTTCTTGGTCGATCCAAATCTCAGCGACGTGCATTTGCCCATTCCTCCAATCGGGAGCCCAAGTGAGATTGACCTGCACGATTTGTTCGGGCGCGACATCTTTCAGTTCGCCGATTTGCCGCCCCTTCCAAATGCGAGTGCTCGCGTCGATCTCAAATGACTGCTCCCCTTTCAAACCGACGTCGGCTGCTTGGCCGGTGGAACTCACCTTGAGCTTCCCGTTGGTCACATCAATGGCAACGACTTTCCAAGATTGACCCAGTCGTTGATAGAAACTGAAGTCGTCTTCGAGAAGAAACGCGTGATTGTGTTTCGGCACATACTGCGGAGTGTTCTTGGCCGGAGGAATGGTCTGATCGCCTGCTGGTGGCAAGAAGAACGTCCCATGCAAATGCGTGCCGATCGGAATGTCACGCAGCTCCGCAGGCGATCCGTGATACCGAATCATCCCATAAGGCAGCATCGCAAACCGCAGCGGGTCGGCATCGTGATACTTGCCATCGACTCCATCGCCATCGAAACGCAAAGCACCACGACGATTAACGTGATCAACAGACACCAGCTCACCCGCGAAATATTGGCCGGCGTTTGGCGGAGGAAACTCGCCAAGTTTTGGAACATAGTCAGGGTCGGCGGCGCTGACCGTCAGGGGTGCGACAAGCAGCAGAATCACGAGCGATACGCCGATCGCCGTCAGCCGGAAGTCGCCCGCATTCGGATCACAAGAAAAAACCATATTTGTCGACTCTCTTCGATCAAGCGGAAGGCACAATCGGCTGAAGACACATGGCTGACAGAAAAATGGGGACAGAAATAATCACGAGCCATTTCTTTTGCGAGCGGACGACGACGAACGGAGGTTTCCCAATTCCTTCTGTCCCCATTTTTCTGTCAGCCTCTGTCTGATTCACCGCTTCTGAAACAGCTCCGACATCACGAAGGTTTCGATCACGGTTCGTAGGCGGTACTCGTCTTTCTTGCTCGCTTGAGTGATCGCTTTGATTTGTGCTGCGTCGTCGATCGTCATGACTCGGCGCAACGCGAACGTTGCGAGTTGTTCGACGAAGGCTTCCGCGAATCGATCCACGTCTTGAACCAGCAATTGCTTGAACTCATCGGCTCCCTGGAAGGCTTGGCCGTTGGGCAATTTTCCGGTCGAGTTGACCGGCGGATTCGCACCTTGACCGGCAGGCACAAGCTCCTCGGTGCGCCACTGGCCAATCGCGTCGAAGTTGTCGAACGCGAAACCGAGCGGGTCGATCTTCTGATGACACGAAGCACACGTCGCGTGAGTCGCGTGCGCTTCGAGCTGCATGCGGATCGTGGCTTTCGGTTGATTGCTCGGAGTCGGTGCCAGCGGTTCGACGTTGGGTGGCGGAGGCGGAGGCGTGCGGCCGAAGATCGCTTCCGACACCCACACTCCGCGATGCACCGGTCGATGCCGCGTGCCGTCTGAAGTCAGCATCAACACCGACGCTTGAGTGAGCAGTCCGCCGCGGTGATCCTCGGGCCGGAGCGTCACTCGTTGCATTCCCGACTCCGATACGGTGGTCAGTTTGTAATGCAGTGCCAGCCGCGGATTGACCATCGTCCAATTCGAACTGAGGAACTCGCGCAGCGGTAGATTCTTCGCAAACACCTCCCCGAAGAAGTGCGTCGTTTCGAGGACCATGCTCTTCTCCAACCACATGTCGTAGTCCGGGTAGAGGCTGGCGTCGGGAGGGAACATGCCGACTTTATGAAGTTGCAACCATTGCCTCGGAAAAGACTCGGTCAATCGCTTGCTCTTCGGATCAGCCAGCATCCGCGCAAGCTGGCCGCGCAGGACTTCCGGTTCATGCAATCGGCCTGATTGAGCGGCCGCGAACAGGCCGTCATCCGGCATTGAGCCCCAGACGAAATACGACAACCGCGAAGCCAACTCCCAGTCATTGACCTTGTCGCGAGGCTGCGAAGCCGAGCCTTCTTCGAGGTAATAAAAATTCTTGGACGTCAGAATGCCGACCATCGCGGCTCGATACGCCGCCGGGAACATTTCGCCTGCGGCTAGCTCGCCGTCGATGACACTCACGTAGCGATCCACCTCGGCATCCGTCGCCGGTCGTCGCCAAGCTCGCGTTGCCAGTCGTTGCAAACTCGCGCGTGCGGCTGCGATGTCACCCTCCTTCGCAGGCACCAATCCTTCGCGTTTGCGCAAGTCGGACTCAGTGGTGAGCGGCCCTTCCCACTCAACCCAATCCAAGAGCAGCATTGGATAGATCGCTTGCCCTTGATCATCAAACAGCTTGTAGCCGGTCGGATTGAGGTAGCTCATGTCGCGAGTGTTGGTGAAAACACTGCCGCCGCCGTTCAACACGTTGAGTGTGTGATTGCCAACATCCACGAAGGACCGCGGTACCTCGTTCACGACTTCGAAACCGCCGGGCGATAAATCGAGTTCAAACTCAATGATCATCGGCTTGTCTTCGGGAGCGAGGATATCTTGATCGAACACCGACTTCTTGAGTTGTTGATGCCACAACGACAAGTGCGGCGTGCGCCCCTGAGGCGGTTGCAGTCCGCTCAACTGCATGCGAATCCGATACGTCCCGGGGACACTCGTGTTGATGAGATGCCGTCGGTTGTGCGGCCACATCGGCCAGCGAACCGGGCCAGTCATGCCGCGTTCGGCCAACCACTTCTCGCGGCCTTCATTGGCATCTCGACGTTGTTTCGTTGGTGTTGAAGGCTGCGCCGGAAACGCGCGGTCGAGCACAATTTCTGCCGCCTTGAAATAGCGATCGACATGCGACGGCGAGAGCGAAAGCATCGAGCCAATGCGTTCAAACCCGTGCCAGCGCGGGTCTTCGTTGAAGGCCCCCGGTAAGTTGACGTCGTAGAAGACGCCAAGCAGGTCGTAAACCGTGTTGGCGTACTCTTCGCGACTGAGCCGGTAATGAGTCACCGGCCCACGTTTGGCCATTCGCGCCGCTTCGCCTTCTCGGAGGCGCGTCGAGATCCAATCCACCACTTGCCCCAACTCCTGAGGCTTCGGCTGCGGCTCTTTCTTAGGCGGCATCTCGCCGGAGTTCATGCGAAAGACGACCTCGCCCCAGCGCTGAGATTTGGCTTGATCCGCAAAGTCCCGCGGCAATGTGTCGAGCCGCAATTCCCCTTCCTGCTTCTGCGCGTCATGACAACGCAAGCAGTACGTCTTGAAGAATGGTTGAACCTGCTGCTCATAGCCAACCGGTTCCGCAGCGAGAGTTCCGTGCGCAAAAAGTACCGTCGTCAACAGCGTGAGAGTCTTCATCAGCGGTTTCATCCGTAACCTTTTTCCGAAAAACATTTCTCCGCGTTCCAAGTTGATTCCATTCGGCCGGTGCCTGACCTCTCGCTGGTTCGTCAATGCTTGCCGCTTGACTATTCGGCTTCGTACAGCGGATTCAGCCGGCCGAGTGCCTTTTCGAATTGTGGCAGCAGTTTTTTGTAGAGCTTCGTGTGTTCCGGGTTTGGTTCGACGCGGTCGGTGAGTTCAACGTGTTGCTGCAAGAGGTCGTGCAGTGTGATGGGCTCGCCGGCTTCATGGCGAATCATGAACCAGGCGAGATACGCCGCGCCGCGCGTCGCTGCTTCGTCGGCGTTTTGCGGTTTCGCGACTGGGACACCAAACACATCGGCGATGATCTGCGGCCATAGCGCGTTGCGTGATCCGCCGCCGCTGACCACGATTTGCTCCAGCGATTTCAAACCCATTTCTCCAAAGCCAACGCGTAACGTCAGGCTGGTGGCTTCCAAGCTCGCGCGGGCTAGCACTCCCGCTTTGAGTGCCGCGGCATCGGAAGTCACGTCGCCGTTCGAACCGCGCTTGCGGTCGCGGAGGCCGAGGAACGATGCGAACGCCGCCGGTTGCTTGAAGACTCCTTCACCTTTGTAAAACGGCAGCGCCAGCACGCCATTGCAGCCTGGCGGAACTTTCTCCGCTTCACTCGTGAGCCAGTTGCGGATGCCGTCGGCGGACGTTTTATTTCCGAGCCACCTCGCGCAGTCGAGGAAGCAGTCCACCAGTTCGTCGTACACCACGCAGCCGCTGGTCATGCAGGTCATGAGCAGATGTTGGTTGTCGGCCGTGCGAAATGAATCAACCAAGCCTCGCTTCTTCAGGACCGGCCGGCTGCCGACGGCGTTGAACACCACTGAATTCCCCAGCGAGATCGATGCACGCCCATCTGTGCAGCCGGCGGCCACCATGCCGATCGGCTGGTCTCCCTCCGGAAACGCTACGGGAACTCCCGCTGGAATGCCGAGCAACTCCGCACCATGTGCGTTCAGCCGACCAAGTACTTCACCGGCAGTCCCGACTTTCGGAACGCGTTTGCGCAGTTCGCGGTCAATCGTGTCGAGCTTGGCATGACCGAAATGTCCTTTGCGATCGAGCTGTCCGAACATACCACTTCCGTCGCCGGGACCGACACCGAACTCGCCGGTCAGTTGCAGTGCGACGAATGTGGAAGGGACGCAAACTCGCTTGACCAGTTTTTTCCACGCTTCGGGATAATGCGACGCGAACCAGCGAATGCGCGACGCGGTCATCCGCGCGGCAATCGGCTCACTAAGCTCTTTCGAGAGCTTGCGGCCTTCCTTCTCTCCGCGAGGATCGTCCCACATGATCGCGCCAGAGAGCAGTTCGCCGATCTCGCCCTGCTCCAACGGATGATTGTTCGCGTCGAGCACCACCAGCGCATGCATGTGGCCGCCGATCCCGATGCCGACAACCGAATCAGGAGCAAAGTCCGCGGCCTGTCGCAGTTCGGCCATCGCCTTCGGAATTGCGGCCATCCAGTCACGCGGGTCTTGCTCTTTCCAGGCGGGGTCGGCCAGTCCCGATGAATTGCCGTAGTTCGCGCCGCCAAAACCTTCCATCCGGTTTTCGTGGGGATTGAACAAGCCCACCGTCAATCCGCCGGTCCCAAAATCAAACGCCAAAACCCGCGAGCGTGAATTGCTGTGATTCATGAAAGTCTGCCTCGTCAGAAGTGTTCGTCAAAGTCCGCCGAATTCGCGGCGGAAGTTTAGGCAGCCGGGGCGAAATATTGGAATGAGGCGCAGCGGTTCATCTTCCGTCCCACATTTTTTGCCAGCACATAAATGGTCCCAGCAGGCTGGCGAAAAATGTACGGCGAAAAATCGAGCACAAACGCAGCCGCGACGATATTACTCTCGCCCGCGACTTCCACTGCGGCGTGCTCGACCTCAAAACCTGCCACTGAAAACCCGGAAGACTCTTATTTTTAGAGGGAATAAATCGAACTCGCGCCATTATCTATTGGGCCGAGAACGTCTTTCGGGGCGGTCAATCGCTTGCTACACTTCCCCCCCGCTTGAATTTACCGCCGTTTGGCCTTCCGTTTCTTAATCTCCGACCGAATTGATATCGAGATGTCCGCCTCAGCGACCTTGGATCGCCCTCTCAAAGTGTCTTCACATTCGCACCAACTCGAACATATCCCCGTGCTGGAACATATGCCCGTGAATGAGGTTCCGCGCCGCCGGAAAGATATTCGCAACATTGCTATCATTGCGCATGTCGATCACGGAAAGACAACGCTCGTCGACGCGCTATTGCGGCAGAGTGGCCAGTTCCGCGAGTCTCAGCTTACGCAGGATTGCATCCTGGACTCGAACGACCTGGAACGCGAACGGGGGATCACGATTCTCGCGAAGAACATCGCCGTGACCTACAAGGGCGTGAAGATCAATATTATGGACACGCCCGGCCACGCAGACTTCGGCGGCGAAGTCGAGCGAGTGCTCGGCATGGCCGACGGAGCGATCATCCTGGTCGATGCGTTTGAAGGTCCGAAGCCACAAACGCGATTCGTCACCAAGAAGGCATTGGAGCGAAAGCTCAAGCCGCTGGTCGTGGTCAACAAGATCGACCGGGCGGATTGCCGTCCACAGGAAGTGCTCAGCGAACTTTTCGATCTGTTTGTGGAACTCGGTGCGGATGACGAGACGCTCGACTTCCCATTCGTTTTTGCTTCCGGCCGCGAGGGCTATGCGACCGACGATCCGAAGGTCCGCACGACTGATGTGCAAGCACTACTCGACAAGGTCTTGGAATTCATCCCCGGTCCGATCGTCGATCACGACAGCCCGTTGCAGATGATGGTCACGACGCTGGAGTGGTCGGAATATGTCGGCCGCATTGCGACGGGACGCATCATCAGCGGCAACGTGGTCAAAGGCCAAAAGATCTGCGTGATGAAGGCGGACGGCACGAACGTGCCGGGCGAAGTGGTCGGTGTGAACCTGTTTGATAAGCTTGGCCGCATCGAAGTCGAAGAGGCCGAAGCCGGTGACATTGTTGCGCTGATCGGTCTGCCGAACCCCGAGATCGGCGACACCGTTGCCGATCGCTTCACGCCGCGCGCCTTGCCGCGCATCACGGTCGATGAGCCGACGCTGTCGATGCTCTTCACGATCAACGACTCGCCGTTGGCCGGCAAGGACGGCGGCAAGTTCCTTACCAGCCGTCACATTCGCGATCGGTTGGACCGAGAACTGGAGCACAACGTCGCTCTGCGTGTCGAAGAAGCGGGCACGAAAGAAAAATTTCTCGTCTCTGGCCGAGGCATTTTGCACTTGTCGGTGCTGATCGAAACGATGCGCCGCGAAGGCTATGAAATTTCGGTTGGCAAGCCGCAGGTCATCATCAAGACCATCGACGGCAAGAAGTGCGAACCGTTCGAGACGCTGACGATCGACGTCCCGTCCACGAGCGTCGGTGCGGTGATCGAACCGATTTGTGCTCGTCGGGGGCAGATGCTCGACATGACTGCCAGCGAGAACGGCATTTCGCATCTGACGTTTTCGATTCCTGCTCGCGGCCTGATCGGCTTACGAACGCGGTTGCTCAACGCCACGAAAGGGGAAGCGGTCATCAACCACCGCTTCGAATGCTACAAGCCGTGCGAGGGGGAAGTGCCGCACCGTGCCAACGGCGTGCTAGTCTCGCAAGAGAACGGCAAAGTGGTCGGCTTCGCCATGTTCAAACTGCAAGAGCGGACCGACATGTTCGTCAAGCCGGGCGACGAGGTCTACGAGGGAATGATCGTCGGCGAGAACTCACGCGAGAACGACATGGTCGTCAATCCGATCAAGGAGAAGAAGCTGTCCAACATGCGCAGCGCGGGCAATGACGAGAACATCATTCTCAAACCGCCACGCGACATGTCACTGGAAATGGCGCTGGAATACATTGAGGACGACGAGTACGTCGAGGTGACGCCGAAAACTACTCGCCTCCGCAAGATCGTGCTGCTCGGCAGCGATCGAAAGCGGCTGCGGCTGATGTAGCTCTTGAAACCACAACTGACGGAGGACTCCGAAGATGATTCTCGGCATTGATCCGAAAGTCGACTTCGTTTTCAAACGCGTGTTTGGCGTTGAGAAGTACACTAAAGTGTTGGCGTCGCTGCTGAACTCGGTGTTGAAGGACGCGGGTTCGGAGTTCGGCCCGATTGTGAAGCTCGAACTGCGGAATCCGTTCCTCGAAAAAGAACGGGGCGACGACAAGCTGGCGATCCTCGACATCAAAGCGTGCGACCAAGAGGGCCGCTGGTTTAATGTCGAGATGCAAATGCTGTTGCACACCAGCCTGCTGGAACGGCTCCTGTACTACTGGGCCAGATTGTTCGTGGCTCAAATGGAGGCCGGCGACGGCTGGCAAAAACTGGAGCCGACGATCACGGTTTGCTTTGTGAACGGAACTCTATTTAAGGACGTGAAGGAGTGTCATTCGATGTTCCGCCTAGTCGATCCGCGACACAAACATTGCATGACCAATCGACTGGAAATCCACGTCATCGAGCTGCCAAAATTCCAGACGGAATTGGAAAGCCTTGCTCAAGACATCGACCTGTGGCTTTACTTTCTGTGTCACGCCGAGATGCTCGACAGCGACGCCATTCCCGCTCCGTTACAGCAACCGGAAATTCTCACTGCCGTGAAGGAGTTGGCCATGATTGCTCAAGACACTCGCGAACAACAGTTGTACGAAGCTCACATGCGAGAGATGGGCGAAAGAAGTGCCCTTTGGCATACCGGGCATGTCGAGGGGCATGTCGAGGGACGTGTCGAGGGACGTGTCGAGGGACGTGTCGAGGGACGTGTCGAGGGTTTAGACGAAGGAATCATGTTGGGCATCTTGATGAATTCCATTCAAATTGAGGAAAAACGTTTAGGACTACCCGTCACTTCTCTCGGTGCATTGCGAGAATTCACAGTCGACGAGCTCAATTCAAAGTTGAAGTCCCTCAATGAGAAAACGTAGCGATAGGACTTCGTCATGATTCACGACCCCTGATGAAGCACTGGAAAAACTGTCGGTTTTCGAACTCAAGGCGCTGTTTGCGACGATTCTCAAGAAAGTGTGACTGTAGGTATGGGATTCTTTGACAAACTCAAAGCGGGCTTGGCCAAGACCAAGCAACTGCTGCAAACCGACATCCGCGATCTGCTTAAGGCGGGCGAACTGCTCGACGAGCCGAAGCTGGTTGAATTCGAGAAGCGGCTGTTGCGCACCGATATGGGCGTCGTCGCCGCCGATGCGATTCTGGCCGAACTGCGGGAGAAGCATCTCGGCCGCACTGTGGTCATTGATGAGATCTGGCAGACAGTCAAAGACAAACTCAAAGCATTGCTGTATGGCGATGGCAGTTCGAGTTGGGACGTCGAGAATCCACTGTCGCCGCTCAAGCTCTCTTCGACCAAGCCGACGGTGATCCTGGTTGCCGGCGTCAACGGAGCGGGCAAGACGACGTCGATCGCGAAGCTGGCCAAGTTCTTGATGAGCACGGGGAATTCCGTCGTGCTGGCTGCGGGTGACACCTTTCGCGCGGCGGCCGTCGAGCAACTGACGCTGTGGAGTCAGCGGCTCGGCTGCGACATCGTGTCAAAGCCGAGCGGCACCGATCCGGCCAGCGTCGCCTTCGCCGGTTGCGAACATGCGCTCAACACGGGCAAGGACATCGTTATTGTCGACACTGCCGGGCGTCTACAAACTTCACAGAACCTGATGCAGGAACTGAGCAAGATTCACCGTGTCATCGCCAAAAAAATCGAGGGTGCTCCCCACGAAAGCCTGCTGGTGCTCGATGCGACGACAGGTCAAAACGGACTCAGCCAGGCGAAGAACTTTTCCGACGCCACGCAATGCACGGGCCTGATCCTGGCAAAGCTGGATGGCACTGCCAAAGGCGGCGTCGCCGTTGCCATTCGCCAACAAATGGGCATCCCGGTGAAGTACGTCGGTGTCGGCGAAGGGATCGACGACTTGCAGGTCTTCAGTCCTGAAAGTTTCGTCGATGCGCTTTTCGCCTGATCACGGCTTAAGGCATCCGGATGATCCGGATGTCAGGCATTCTCTGATCACACGCGACTGTGCATAGAAACTGAAACATTCGCGTATGGCCTGCGAAACAAATTGTTTCACAATTTAACACGTCATTGTTCCGGTCGCATGCCAAACAACGTGAGGCGAACACGAAGTCCTTGAATTGCGGACAAATCACCGACCGGCATTCCAATTGCTATGCTTTACCAGATGCTTCTGCAAAATCGCTACCTAGGGAAAATTGATCGTTATCGCTCGTTGCCCGCCCACACGGATAGAAGCGTTGTCACATTCACTCCATGGAACGGAGCTCGCCATGTTGCCGGAACAAATCACTTCCAATCGAATCGTGCCGCCACGATGGATCGAAAGACTCGGCCAATTGACCAGCCGAGCCTTTCATTCGTCAGGTTTGTTGGCTCCGATCGGCTGTCACTTCCATCAGAATGACGAACTGGACGGATCGCAGTGGGAGGTGACGCTATTCGTGTCCAGCACTGAGTTTTTTGGTGGTCCGAACGATGGGAAGGTCGTGGCCTCCCGATTCATGCTGGACCTGAAAGAAGTTCTGGAGGCGTTTGATGCCGTTGACAGCCTTTATTGGCAGACGCACGTGATGGCGGAGGACGATCAGTTAGGTCCGCACATTGGTGTGGAAGGCGAGTTTGAAGGAAACGCCGTGTGGCTGCGGATTACAGCCGAACCGCCGGCTCAATTTCAGCCGGGACGCTCAGTGGATCTGCAAGTCAACATCGCGGAAGACCGCTGGTAAGAGAGAATCGGAGAGAGAGACGAAGACTGAAGGGAAAGGCCCGGCTTCCAAGAGGACGCCGGGCCTTTTCTGTTTTCGAGTGTCACCTGAACCGGCAGGCCGGTGTGACGCGGACTACACGCGAGGAATTTCAAAGCCCGAGCGTTGTTCGCGCGCGAAGAACTTCGCGGCTTGATCGTCGCCGACAATCTTTTCGGCTTGCGGATCCCACTTGATCACTCGGCCGAGGCGTGCGGCGATCGCGGCGAGATGGCACGTATTCATCATCTGCACGTGGCTGAAGACGTCCGACACCGGCAGGCCACCTTCCTTGATGCAGCGATAGAAATTGTTCTTGTGACCTTCAAACGGCTTGCCCTTGTAGAACTCGCCGATGTCCTCGGGCGTGAATTTGCCCTCGTCCCATTTCTGGTCGATTGCCTCGCCGGTGATTTTGCCTCGGTTGACGAAGATACGGCCCTTGGTTCCCTCGAACAGAATGCCGTTATCGCCGCGGCTGGTGATGTTCATCTCGACGCCGCTGGCGTACTTGCACTTCACGGCGAAGTCGTGTGACGTGTTGTAGCAGTCGTCGACGGTCGTGTAGCCGTCTTTGTATTCGACCGGATGCTTGGCATCGGTGCCGTCGATTTCGATCGGCCCCATGCCGGCCTTGTCGTGGCCGATGGCCCAGGTCGCGATGTCGACGTGGTGAGCACCCCAGTCGGTGAACTTGCCGCCGGAGTACTCGTACCACCAACGAAACTGATAGTGGCAGCGTTTGTCGATGTAATCGACCACCGGAGCCTGACCGAGCCAAGCGTTCCAATCGAGTTCCTTGGGCGGCTCGCTCTTCTGGAACGGCCCGCCGACGTCACCGCCATTGATACCGACGGTGATTTTCTGGATGTCGCCGAGCAACCCCTTTTGGACCATGTTGACCGCTCGCAAGAAGCGGTCCTTGTCGCTGCGTTGCTGCGTGCCCACGATGAAGATGCGGTCGGAATATTTCTTGCAGGCGTTGCGGATGAGTTGGTTTTCTTCGAGCGTCAGCGTGAGCGGCTTCTGGCAGAAGACATGTTTGCCCGCTTGCAGAGCTTCAATGGCGATTTTCACATGCCAGTGATCCGGCGTGACGACGCTGACGACGTCGATGTCATTCCGTTCCAGCACCTTCCGATAGTCGCTGTAAACATCGGCCTTCCCCTTGCCGAGCTTCTCGTCATTCTTGGCTCGTTCGGCGTGGCGTGAATCGACATCGCACACCGCCAGAATGTCGCCGAAGCCGGCATGTCCGTGAGCATCGCCGGTCCCCATGCTCCCCACGCCAATGCAGCCGATGCGTGGCCGATCGTTCTTGGCGTCGTTGGCAAACACCTTTTGAGTCCACGGAAAATAAGCGAGCGTACCGGCCGCGGTGGCCGCCGTGCTCGTCTTCAGAAAGTCGCGTCGCGTCGTTTGTTGATCTGCCATCGGTGAATCATCCTTCTTGTTGACGTTGTTGAGGATTCGCGGAACGGTACGATTCTATTCTCGTCGCGGTTGGAATTAACACTCATCCGACGCATCAGGGAGAACGGGGTGTGCCCACAAATCCTGGCAGCCCACACTAACCCGAAGCGCCAGCGAGGGCGGGCGCTCG
>JAYVSP010001010.1:0-2015 GCA_043775215.1 Planctomyces sp.
CGGCATGAAAAAGACTCCCGACCCCTTCGCTATCTCGGTGAAGGACGAGGATGAAGGCGACACAACTTTGTTTGAACCAGATAAGTTCATCCAACAGCAAAGAATCCGTTTGGGGCTCGACCGGAGTTGTGCTTAGGTTCGCTGGACGCCGGCTGCTGGTTCAAGAGATTTATCAAAAGAATGAACTGTATGCAGGCAATCCTGAACTCGGCGATCGGAAACACGAGCTTGGACAGGGCAGGCTAATCTTTCAAAATGGGCAAACGATGCCGAGATGTAACCCGAAGCGTCAGCGAGGGCGAGCGCTTCACGGACCGCGGATTTCATCGCGTTCTGGAACGCTTGCCCTCGCTGACGCTTCGGGTTACATGAAAGTACAGCCTTCCCATTTTGAAAGATTAGCCAGCCCCGTGTCGAAGTCAGTGAGACAATTGACGTTCACTGCAGAGGCTGATCCACTATCAGCGGCTTGTTGTCGGTCTGGATGGAGGTTCCGAAGTCATGCAGAGGAGTTGGCTCACTCCTGCGATGTACGATTCACACCGGACGAACGAAACTTGATCGAGCAACGCAAACTTGAGCAACGCAAACTTGGCCGCGGCAGGGACAAATTGGCTGGCGAGTATGCAGTCTCCCCCGAAGCACTTCGCAAAAAAGTGACTCGTGCGATTGACCGAGTGGCCCGCGAGGTTGGATGGGAAGGGGCGGATGATGATCGAAGTTGAATCCTCACTGTCTCAGCGACAGCTTGTTGATTCGCTGCGGCAGCAGCAGCATGACGCGTGGAATCGCGGTGAGCGCCTGTTTGTTGAAGCGCTGTTGAATTCCTGTGGTGCCGAGAGGCTTGGCAACGAATCATTGTTGGAGTTGATCTACAGCGAAGTGGTGCTGCGGGAAAAGCCTGACGACGATGTCGGCATCGAGGAGTACGTCCAGCGTTTTCCGGAACTTAAGGACAGGATTGGGCGATTATTTGAGGTTCATCAAGCGATGCAGAATTCGCGGAAGCTTGCCGACGACGCCAGCCGCGAAGCACGTCCGCTCGAGGAAACTGTGATCGAGGCGCGTGTCGTGGCTGCTAACGCGGATACTCCCGTCGGGCAGACACTCTCGGAATCTGGGTTCTCCGATTTTCCCGATTCAAGGACTCCGGCGGTTCAACGATTTGCCGACTATGTGGTCGGCGACGAAATCGCTCGCGGTGGCATGGGCGTCGTTTACCGAGCCAAGCACACCAAGCTGAATCGGTCTGTCGCGCTCAAGATGATTCTTCCGGGGAAGCTGGCTTCGGAAAGTTCCATCAAGCGGTTTTATGCGGAGGCGGAAGCGGCCGCGCGACTCGAACATTCTGGGATCGTGCCCATCTATGACATTGGCACTCAAGGCGATCAGCACTTCTTTGCGATGGCGTTTGTCGAAGGCGGGAGTCTCGCTCAACGGGTCAAGAATGGTCCTCTGCCATCGGATGAGTCCGCTGTGGTTCTGAAAAAGATTGCCGAGGCCGTTCAATATGCTCATGACCACGGAGTCATTCACCGCGATCTGAAGCCGGGAAACATTTTGCTCGACAAGGACGGACAACCGAAGGTCACGGACTTCGGTTTGGCAAAAATGACAGACCAGGCATCCGAACTGTCTTCCACGGGTGATGTGCTGGGCACGCCCAGCTACATGGCTCCCGAACAGGCTGCCGGCAAGATCCATGAAGTCGGCCCGCTCGCCGATGTCTATTCACTCGGCGCGATTCTGTATTGCTTGTTGACGGGCAGGCCGCCGTTTCAAGCCGCCAACGTGCTGGAAACATTGAGGCAGGTGAAGGAAGTTGAACCTGTTCCCGTGCGGCTGCTCAACCCGGCAGTACCGCGCGACCTCGAAACGATCGCACTGAAGTGCTTGCAAAAATCGCCAGCGCAGCGGTTCGGCTCGGCGCAGGAACTTGCGGACGATTTGGGTCATTTCTTGCGTGGCGAGCCGATTCTGGCTCGGCCTATCGCGCGAGCAGAGCGGGTATGGCG
>JAYVSP010001011.1:0-5212 GCA_043775215.1 Planctomyces sp.
GTTCCAGAGCACGTCAAACGCGCTCTCATACCCGGCAATGGCATTGTCGCGCACGCGAGCCGCTTCGGCGAGGTTCGCATCTTGCGTCTTGACCGCCAATGCCTCGCGATCGACTTGCGTGAGGTAGGCTGTCCCCCACCACGTCACTTCATCGCGAGCCGCCTGCGCCATGTCGTTGAAGTAAGTCCCCTCGACCGTCGGTGCCGCCGTTCCCCACACGATGTTGTTCGGAGCGGTCGTGGTATCGAGCGATCCCCAACGGGCATGACGCTTCGTCCAAGCATCCAACTTCTGCCAATCTCGCGTGGCATCCGCGATGCCGTGACCGTACTTCTCCGTCGCCGTCCCGCGAGCCGTCGCCACCGTGACATTCACGTTCGCCTGATCGACCGTCCCATCGTGCCGCGCATCGGCCGCTTCCTGAGCCATCAGGTCGTACTCCGTGATCGCCGTCCCTCGATACGACTGCTCGGCCACCGCGATGTCCGTCTCCTTCGTGATGAACTGCGGACGCACAGTGTTCCAGGCCGATTGCTTGGCGGTCGCTTCATCGAGCTTCGCATCGGACCAGGCATTGTTCAATGCGGAGTTCACTGCCGTCCACGCTGCCACAGCGGCCGTGAATTGACCGTCGCGATAGTTCGTGTCGGCAGTCACCAAACCGGTCGCTCGCGTGTACTTCGCGGTCTTGTTGGTGTTCGCCTCGGTCACGTCTTCGGCGATTTGAGCCAATTGCAGAATCTTGTCGGCGTCCGCCCAAGCGGTATCCAAAGCCAGGTTGCGGTTGGCTTCGTTGATGGCGTCGGTCTTGTCTCGCGTGGCATTGTCTCGGTCGTACGACCAATCGGTTTGTGCCGAACTACTCTGCCACGCGGATGTCTTGTCCACATCGCCACGGCGATACGCTAATTCGACGTTCTGCAGACCGGTCGTGTGATCTGATTCGTTCGTGTATACCGTGCCGCTCGCGAGATACTTGTTCTGGCGATAGGTTCTCTCGGGGCAGGAAAAGGGGACAGGTCCATATATGCCATCAATCAATTGGACCTGTCCCCTTTGTTTGCCTGAATTTTGTTTGTGCTTTGGCGATGTCCCCGTTCGTGTCGGCCATCGTCTTGGTGATGTCCTGCTGACCCCGATTGTGAGCCAACGTCTTGTGCGCGTCCGCCACCGCCACTTGATAGACCTTCTCCGCATCGTTGCGAGCGGGGCAGGAAAAGGGGACAGGTCCGGACCTGTCCCCTTTGTTTGCCCGGTCCTTCTCCCGGCCGAAACAGCACCGCCACGTCGATCCGGTCCCCAGGCGGATCAGCCGATCCGTCGAGCACAACTTCCGCACGAACCGGCGACGCCGCCAATAGCGCTTGGCTCGACATACACACCCACAAAAAAACGAGCAACGGCACGCGAAACCACATCGCAGATTCTCCACTCAAACATCGCAAACTTCATTGTCGAACGTCCCAAAATCGTATGACGCCTTGTTCCAGGAATCCGACTGCTGCCAATTCCGCGTGGCATCCGCGATCCCATGACCACGCGACTGAACGCGACTCGCAGCAGCAGCAGTCATCGAGCGATCAGACACTCCTGAGTGCACCCAAGAGACTCGATGGTCGGACTGATCTCTCTCCACCATTCACGTAGATTCTGGTCCCATTATCGCCGATCTCAATTCGCGTGCCGAACGGAAGTGCCAAGTACATCACAATGAGTGGACACCTTATTCCAACTTCATACAGCGATGCACGGCGTAAGTTTTCCGGATTATCGTAATCGAACTGTGAATCCCTTTTCCCGACAAACCAACCTGAGTCGTTTTCGACACCGTGACACCGCTCTAAGACAAATGACGAACACGATTCGTCAACATCGTTACCGATAATCGCGCTCTGCCGAATCGTTGGAAACGCAATGTCGTCGAGTAGGCCAACAGAGTCTGCTATGTCCCGTTGGAGCCTCAGGTCGATCAGCGTGCGATCACAAGTTGGAATCCAAGTAATTGGAAGATGATGCCAATCAGGCTCGCAAAGTCGTAAAGCGCGGGACGACTCCGTCTGAAGCCGGCATATCGTCCAGCCAATTTGAATTGTGTCGTTTGGACGAAATCGGTTGCCTGATTTCGACTCGCTGGTGATCAAAGTACACAACCAATCAAAATCGGCGACGGGAATTGGCTTCGATTGTGTGGAAACACGAAGCACCCTCGATTCGCCGATATTTATAGTTCGGTGAGCCATCTTATTTTTCCAAAAAAGCATCGATCATTTTCTGAAGATCTTTTTTCAACTGCCCCTGAAGCAGATCAAGATTCTGCTGGTAATTTGAATCCAGTGGCGTTCCTCTGAATTTACTCCAATCTCTGTTAATACGCGCTCCCTTGGACGAGTTCATCGGTTTTGGCAATCCTTGAAAATTCTCAATGTAGTTCAACACTTCAGCCTTTTGCTCCGCTGTCAATTTGTCAAAGCCGGGAAGCTTCTTGATCTCTTTTGCTGGGAAAATATGGTCGGCCGCAAGTGACTTGTTTGTGCGCACGGGACGATTGGACATTGGATCGATATACTCGCCTTGTACCTTTCTGCGCGCCGCCTCATTTGGCGTATTCACTTTCGTCGCCCCGTCGGTCGCTGATCCTTTGCTGCCTTTCGGGCAGTCGTCGTTGTGGACGAGGATGGGAGTGTCACTGCCATCGGGCAGGACGAAGTAGTTATGGGACTTCTGAACGGTGAAGTTAAACACTGGCCTCAAGGATGAGAACTCTTCCAATCGTGTCCCGGTGATCTTCACTGGTTGGTTGTGTGGCCCGGTCATGGTCATGCCCAATTCCAACTTCCCGGCCTCAACGTAGGTTCGGTGTTCGTGAACCCAGAACGGATGGGTCTCAGTCGTCCGCAATTCAGACTCATGGCCATCCAGCGTGCGTAGCTGAATCGCTCGCAAGTGCGCCGAATCATTCTCCGAGGTGTCCACGATGGCCTGCAGTGAGAGACGTTCGCCAGCTTCCTCCCGTGAGAGAACCATGTCGCCGACTTGGAGCGTTTCGATGGCTTTCGTAATGTATCGGCGACCGTTGGGCAGTGATTCGTCTTCTTCAATTCCAATGACGACCTGAGTTCCGGCTGGGAAGCATTTCCAGCCGCGAGCCCAGGCCATGAAGGCGGCGTCTTTGAGGATATCGACGGTGAACTCGGCGACGTGCGGGGCGGCATTTGCCACTTCGCGTTTGTAGGTGATGCCATTGAGTTCCTGACGCATCGCCTCCAGCTTCAGCACGAACGCGGCGACTTCACCAGCCGCTAACGCGCCGCTCGCGATTCCCGCACCGCGTGTCCCACACTTGATCCCCTTGCGCAGCGCCATGCCGGCCGCCATCATGCCGACGAACTGCGCCATCGCTTCGGGATTCGACAGCGTCTGCAATAGCTCTTGAGCACGCGACAGTAACTCATCCTTGAAGTGACCCTTTTCCACCGCATATTTCAGCGACTCATAAAACTTCTCAGCGTGGCTCCACAGTAGTGCCTCATCCCCCGCGACGTAGTTCGGGTCGCGAACCGCGCCATCCACTGCTCGCAACTGCTGCCCGATTTCTTCTCGCGCTTCACGCAATTGTTTGAGGACAATGGGAGTCACTTCTTTGTTCTTAAGCGCCTTCTGTTCTTCGACCACCGCCTTGGTATAGCGGACCTTAAGAGCCCATAGTTTTTGCAAGTCCTCGAGCGCCCACTCCTCCGTTTCGGCGTGCCGCGTTTCGGGCGTCCCCTGTGCCGCGAGCTTGGCGAGTGTTTGCTCATAGGCTGACTCCAGATCGATGAATTGTTCGACCAGGTCATCGCCGGGCTGGCGTTGCAGGACGAACCCATGTGTCCGCAGACTTTCAACGCGGTCGAAAAAGTCGTCCTCAGTGCCGAAGCGAGACCGAACGTACGCATCAAGCAGCTTCTGAAGCTTTCCGCCGATTGTGTCCAATTGCGCGACAATTCGATCATGTTCGGTGTTTAGCGGACTGTTTGGAACGAACAAGTTGTTGCCCGTGAGAGTGTCCATCGGCAATGGATCTGACGAACCAATATCCTCACCTTCATCTGGCAATGCTGGTTCGCCTTGCTCAACATCAAATTCCCGTTCCAAGGTCGTTTCAACCGTGTCGTATGGTTCGGCCTCGATCGCGAGTTGTGTGTCGCTCTTGCCTTGCGGGCGGTCGGGGCCGTTGCCGGGGACGGTCGCTTGGGGGCCGCCGACTCGCGTGGGATCGGCAGGAGTTGAGGGCGTGCTGGTGAGCAGCGTGCTGGCGCCGGGGTCGGGAAGGTCTACTCCGGCGGCCCCTTCAACGGCGTTGGTCAGCAGGGTGACCAAACTGTTGCCGTTGATGTTGGGGCCGGTGGCTCCGGTGTAGACGGTGGACATCGTCGCTTTCCACCACGGGGCGGACGATGTCGTTGTCAGAGAGGTCACGAGTTCTTCCCAGGCGGTTTGGCTCTGCGCGCGGCCGAAGACGCTGGCGGGGGAGTTCCAGGCGAAGTTCGACTGGGCGAAAAACGTCATGGGATCGCCGGGCAAGGATTCCCCGCCGTCCATGCCGTCGCCGTACTCGTCGTGAGCCTCTTCCCCGGTGGAATACATCCCCACTCCCGGCATGATCGAGTTGGCATCGACCGACGCGGACCACTCCGGTTCGTAGCCTTGTTCAAACCACGGCGTGAAGTTCGGCACAGTGGAGTTCGTAGGCGGCATCGAGGGCATTCCCATGCCGATATGAGCCGGCGGATGCAGCAGGTCGCCCCACGGTTTCGAGGCACCGTCTTCGTACAGTCCGTAGCCGGTAGGTTCGAACACGTTCGGCTGCGTGATTGGCATGTAGGGCATGTAGGGCATGGAGGGGTCGAAGTACTCCACGGCGCGCCGCGGCCGAGCGGGGAACGGTTCGCCGAAGCCGTCCGAGTATTCCAGCGCCGTCGGCGGTTCGAGCGGCGTGCGGCTGTTGAACTGTGTCTGCGATTTGGCGATGTCCGTGTTCGCGTCCTGCATCGCCTTATTGATGTCCTGCTGACCCCGATTGTGAGCCAACGTCTTGCGCGCGTCCGCCACGGCCACTTGATAGACCTTTTCCGCATCGTTGCGAGCGGTGTCCAACGTCAACTCTTCCGGCCGAGTCGTCGCCGTTCGGTCATGTTCCGCCTGCGTCGTCGCGCCGACATACCCATGCCAC
>JAYVSP010001012.1:0-4286 GCA_043775215.1 Planctomyces sp.
CCAAAGAATTCACGCACGGTTGCCACATCAACTTCCTTGTTACGCCAATGCTTGCACTGCACAAGAAACACCTGTCCCTCTGAATTAGTGAATCGCACATCGAAACCGCCATCGGGACCGTTGCGGCCCGTATGCTCTGTTTCAAATCCGAAGCGGCGGAGAACGTGTACGAGCAGCTTCTCGAACTCTTTCCAACTCAACTTTGAAATGTCGATTTGACTGTCAATCGGAGACGTTTGAACAACCGCTACTGTGGGTGCTGCCTTCGGCGTTTGAGTGCTCGGTGAAGGCGACTGTTTTGAACGTAAAGCACTTGAATTGACTCTTGATGTGCCGCCGTCGGAAACAGTTTGACTCTTCTGCGGTTGATGCTGCGGTCGCGTTGCGAAGTCGTGACCGGTTTTTGAGTCGATGACGGGCCGATTCTTGCGGAAAGAGGGCCATTCGATGTCGCCTTCGTGAAGGCGTCTCGCGAACTTCAGAAGTTCCGCTAACAGCCAAACAAACATGATCATCAAAGCGACAATCGGAGCCGCACCCGGGCCGCTCTGCGCGAATGCCGCCACGAGATGAGGAATGACATCAGCTGGCGTCTTCAGTTCCGCATTTGGAAGCGGCCATAACCAAGGCACGAACCATCGCAAAATTGAATAGGCAAACATCGCGGTGATCGGCCCGACATACCAAGGCACGATCAAAAAAATCATCAGAATTGGTGGTAGATCGGGTGTCGCATTGGATCGGCGTGGCATCTCAGGTACGTCCTTCACCCGTCAATTTTGATCTGCCGCATTCGGTCGGCTCGTCTTGATTTCTCATGAACAATATCACGTCGATCCTCATGCCGACGGCTCGGATGCACTCAACCACTGAATACGTTATTGCGGTGGTATCCTAAGAACTCCGCCGCTGGCTCGGCGAGTTTATCCGGGAGTCTTATCGGTTGCCCCTCGAACCGTTGGAATGTCTGTTCGAGGGTGGGTTGTGGAAAGTAGCCTCGCAAGCGTTTGCTCAGTACCACAGCCAGCTTCTTGTCGAGTGTGATGAGGCCGGTATCGAAGGCCGCATCGTGAAGGCTCGACAGGCAGAGACCGTTGCGTGGGTCGAGACGTTCGTCGGGGAAGTCGCTCCACGGTTTGATGTGACTCGCCACCAAGAGTTGAGGCACGTTGACGCCGCAGCGGCCACCGTAGGCACACAGGATCGCCTGACGAAAGAACTGTTGCCCACGACGGACTCGCACCGTGGCGACTCGTTCGGTTGAGCCGCTCGGCTTGGCAACGTGGCGAGTCCGTTGAATCTGTACCTGATCGTCCTGCTGAACGTCGATCTCTTGCTCGGCGTCGATGTTGAACAAGTCGTCAAGTAGCTGCTCGCTCTCTGGACCGAGCACCTTCATGTTCGACTGGAACTCGTCCCACATTTCTTGATCCTGCTGCGAAGCACCCGCCAGTCCCGCGATACCGCGCGCCTTATGGACCGGATCGAGCGACGCGAGGTTGCAGAGTTTCATTGCAAGGCTGCTTGCCGTGCGCCCCATCTTCTTCGCGACGCTCACGATGACCGGATTCGTCTTGTGGAGCTTTCCGAACGGCAGCTTGCAGTACAGATTGATCGCGATCAACGTTTGCTCGCGCGTCCACTTCACACTCGGAGTTCGGCTTGCCATCGGGTCTGTTTCCTGCCAGGTTGAAGGAGTCTCTGCAACCAATGCCGCTTGGACGAAAGGACCACGGCCATGAAACGCGAATTCGTGTTGAAACTCAACTCGGTCCACGTCGGCCAAATGCTGGATGGTCTCAGAATCAGAGCAGAGTCGTGGCGGAACACGCAAACTTACCTGCGGGACCGCTATCAACCGGATGAAAGCATCTCTCTGGAAGAGTGTTCCTCGGAACACGAAGCCGAACAGATTGCAGAGCTTTATGAGTCCATCATCTCGACTATCGAGGAACAGGTTGCGGAACAAGGTGGCTGGTCGGGAAATGGCTGAACTCGGCAAGACAGTCGCGACGTTGAGGTTGATGGCGATCTTTCGCTTGCACGGGATCACGGGGTGGCGGCGGAACCGGCCCGTCTTGGGGCGACCGGATTTTGTGTTTCCCGCCGAGCGAGTCGCCGTGTTTGTGGATGGCTGCTTCTGGCATGGGTGTCCTCGGCACTACAACGCTCCCGTGGGCAATGCCGAGTTCTGGAGGACGAAGTTTGAGGTGAATCAGCGACGCGATCGGCTGGTCACGCGGACTCTCAGGCAACTCGGCTGGCGTGTCATCCGGATTTGGGAACACTCATTGAAAGGGGATGGCAACCGAGTCGTCGCACGGTTGGTCAATGCCTTGAACGCATGAGAGACCGCGCTGTCGGCAGAGCGGTGTGCCTGCTGTCAGTTGGTGATCTCCGCAAACCGGGTGCGTTCCCGCCACAGTGGCGTTGCCAAGCCGCCGCCGGTGGCACACAACGACCTTGCCGCCACCCTTACTCCCTCGCTGACGCTGCGGGTTACTTGACGTAGCCGAACTCGTGAGAGTTCGATCCAAAGTCTCACGACTTCGGCTACGACACTTTGATGCAGCGATCGTTAGCCAATTCCAGACTCAGGCTGTTTGCTCCGGCTGCTACACATGGTTTCATTCCGATTTCTCGGCGGCTTTCGTGCTCGCTTGGTGTTCTTCAAAGGCTTTGATGACGGCGGCGGGCCAAGCGAATTTGGGGGCTTGAGTCCGATCGAAGTCTTTCAAGTGGAGCGTCTCTGCGGGAGGGCGTTTGTCGGTGCGGATGTAGGACCAGTTGTTGTTGGGGAAGGACTCGGCGATCAGTTTGGCGAGGCGCGGGTCGTACTCTTTCAGCTCGTCGCGCGTGTTGACGTGGTTGTGGTCGTGATCGTTCTCGCGGTTGGTGCCGAACCAGCTTTGGACCCCTTCCGCCCAGTACTCGGAGTGATTCGAGGCGGCGTACTTTCCCTTCCAAAGTTCCTCACGCATCGCTTCCGTGAAGATCGCTTTCAGGCGTGAGTTGAATGTCGGATCGACCGTGTTCAAACCCATTTCATGGATGGCGTGAGCGAACTCGTGAACGACGATGCTTTCCGCCGCATACGGATCGCCGGGGAAGGCGAGGACGTTTTCTTCACCGCAACTGACGGCCGGTCGGGCGGATGTCGCACCGAGTCCTCGCGCGCGGCGGTTCCAATAGGCCGGGGGGGTGAGATCGCTGTGTTCGGGGATGTCGCAAGTCAGTTCGGTCGGAGCCATCACCGCCAGCCGCACCTTGTTTTGAACGAGGGCCTGCCGGACATCATCGCGTCCGGCCAGCATCGCGTTCACGACGTAAGCCACCTCACGCAACGCGGGGTCGCACACCTTCTCGCTGCTCACGATGGCAAATCCCTGCGTCACGACGCACTTCTTGTAGAAGGGGGAGAGCTGCAACTGTTGCCGCAGCTCCGTCGGTGGTTCGATGACGGTGGTCTCGTCACCCTGTGCTGACTCGACCGCAATGAGTCCCCAGCACAAGAGAATCTGCCAACTGGAACAACAGCGGGGCATGACAGTAAGTCCTTCAACGGGAGTCGAAACGTCGGCGGTTCGAGTGCTTTATCCAAACCGATGTTCAGGATGAGCGAAGGACGCCAGTCCTCGGTTCTTTGGCGATCACCGGTAGCTCAGTTGGCACCATACCGGGCCGGTCCATGTGCGGCCAGCAATTGGGAAATCGTACTTAGAGTCGGCACATTATTAACCGTCGAGATTTGCTGAGCCGGGTATCGAGAGGCCAAGGGCACTTGCTTTAGATAAGTAACCCGCTGGGTCAGCAAGGGAGTTCGCCTGTTTTAAGCGGATCACACGCCCTTGCTCACGCTGCGGGTTTCTAAAGCAAGTGCCCTTGGCCTCACGGCACCCGGATCACCTCGTTCCGCGACAGAGCGCTAGAGTGCAATCGGGACGTTGGATCGCGGACGCTGCTGACTCGTCATCGAACGCTCACTCCTCAGCGCGCTACCTGTCGCGGAGCGACAGGGCTACCTTCAACAGGCTGATCGGGGTGTCATTACCAACGAGCTGGTCCCCGTGGTTCTTTGGTGAGCCGGTGGGCGTGAGTCGGTTGTATTGCCGCCACTGCGGGACACTCATCGGCCCGACTTGATTGTGTTAGATGGCATCGCAATAGTCTTGTTCGTCGTCATGGATGCGACGCGATACTACTCAGTGTTGCGCGTTCCGCAGCGACTCGTCGTGCGTTTCGCATCGACGTGTGATCGCTGCGAGGTTTGTCCCAGTTCAGTCCAT
>JAYVSP010001013.1:0-2220 GCA_043775215.1 Planctomyces sp.
TGAACGAGCGGATGGCGTTGGCTCAGCTTGTGGTGCGGCTGGGGCACAAGCTGCGGGAGGAGTCGGACCTGCGCGTGCGGCAGCCGTTGGCGGAACTCCGCTTCGCCTGCCAAGACCCGCGTCAGCGAGCGGCTATCGAGCGGCTCGCCGACGTCATCCAGGAAGAACTCAACGTCAAAACGCTGACGAGCTGCGAGCACCTCGACGACTTGGTCACCTACGTCTTCAAACCCAACCAAAAAGCCCTCGGCCCCAAATACGGCAAACAACTCGGTGCGATCACGGCAGCACTGACCGCGGCCGATCCGAAGACGCTCGCCCCGCTGCGCCGAGGGGAGAGCGTGAAGTTCAACGTAGGCGATGTCGCTCCGCGACTCGCATCGGGGGGTGATACCGGATCGGAGGGCGGTGACGCACTCAAGGGTGACGCCGCGCTGAATGCGAGTCGCAGAGCGACGTCGCCTACGATCACGCTGCTCCCCACCGACGTCTTCATCAGCACCCAACAAGCCGCCGAATGGCTCAGCACCGACGACCGAGGCGTCCAAATCGCTCTCAGCACGCACCTAACGCCAGAGCTGATCCAAGAAGGCATCGCCCGCGACTTCGTCCGCCAAGTCCAACAGCTCCGCAAAGACGCCGATCTCGAAATCGAAGCCCGGATCACAGTCTTCTACTCGACCGACGTCTCCGAAGTGCTCGCCGCATTGCAGAACTGGAGCGACTACATCCGAGGCGAAACGCTTGCGAATGCGGTCACCTTCGAGTCCAATGTTCCTGCCGATGTGAAGGCGGTCACCATCGGCAATGCGAAACTTCCAATTTGGATTGGTGCATAATAGCCACCATTTCCAGGTCCAATCCTCTGTCGGCAACTCAACCCCAAACACATATTCCACCGTTGAGTTCAGCGTCGTCGGAAAATAATCTCGACTCAGGGGCGTTTCACCGGTCGTCATACCAACCAGACTTGCGCAGAAGGGAACTAACCATGTTGCAACGACGTTTGATTCGAGTCGCACTGGCCGTGGTTGTCATCTGTGGACTCGGAGCCGATGCCTTGTGGGCGCAGACCAACAACCTGACGGCGGCGTTTCGGACGCTGCGGGGCAACGCCTTGTGGCCCGTGTCCGGTTCGACGTTCGACGCGGTCGAGTCCACGTTTGGGCCGCGGATCAAAGACTCGACCGGGTTGTATGACTGGCATCGCGGCATCGACATTGATGCTCCGGAAGGTACGCCGGTTTGGGCCGCACTCGACGGGACGTTGTTCAACGTGACGACGTACGCCGACGGCGGCTTGACGGTAATCCTGAAGCACAGTTTTCCGGTCCCCGTGGTTTACTCCGGCCGCACCTTGAATCACTTCTACACGTTCCACATGCACCTCAGCAGTGTGACGGCGTCATTGCAAACCGCCGCTGCGGCCGGGCAAACTCCCGCGGTGATCCGGGGAGCAGAAATCGGCAAAGTGGGACATTCCGGCACGGCGATCGGTGACCACTTGCACTGGGAAATCCGCTCCGGCACGCCGTACTCGCTGGAATGGCAACTTGCCAATCCCACCTCGCAATACGGAGCCAACAATTTTGGCTTCGATCCGCATGTGCATCCGATGTTGTTGACCGTTCCGTTCGTGAGTAGCAGCATGACTCTGTCAGTGACCACGAAACCGACGAGCAAGATCGATGGCATAGTTCGCTTTGCCTGCCTCGACGACCAACCGTTGCTGAACCGGTTCGAGGTGCGGATCGTCAAAAAAACGACCAACGCGATCGTGGCAAATCACACGCTGGACTTGAACGAGCGAATCGGATTCGATGCCACGACGAACGCCGCCTTGGACACGCCGGACAAAACCAAGCCGTACATCTCGCCAATCTCCTTCGGGCCGACGGCGGCCAGCTTCATGACCGACCTGGTGATTCCTAAGGCGTGGGTCGGCGGGAACTCCGGCTCAAAATTCACCACGACGGTTACGGCCTATGACATTTGGGGCGTCTCCAAAACACAATCGTGGTAATTGGGGACGACTGTCAGAGGTCGAAATGCTCGTTGGTCTGAGGCCGATGTCGCTACACCGTTAATGGCCATCTGATTGTTTCGGCAGCAAGAAGTGTGGCGCGACGCTCCGAGCCTGTGAATCTTTCGAGCCGCGACCGTCAGGGAGCGTCAGGGAGCGGTCATAAGTCCTTGTCCGTCACACTCCCTGACGGTCGC
>JAYVSP010001014.1:0-5678 GCA_043775215.1 Planctomyces sp.
CCGACCGTCAGCGGTTCATTGCGACCGTCCGGAAGATTGACGATCAGCGAGCCGAGTGACTCGTTGTTCGACGTTCCCTCGAAGCCGGCTAGCCACAACGGCGTTTTCTCAACATCAACCAGCTTCTCATCGCGATCGACTCGCACAAGCTGCTTGTCGCCATGCTTGAAGACCCGCTGTCCCTCGCGCGGGGCGAGCAGAATGAACGGGACGTTTTCTTCGACGACGTTTTTCTTCGGCGAGATCACCTGCGCTTGCCCGGTGTGCAGCCGAGCTTTCGTCGGCGAAACACATTCCACCAGCGTCCCCGGTCCCAGCGTGAGTTCCACTTCGGACGACAGCGTGACCTTCACCGCGTTCGCTCCGCGCAGCTCGGTGCGCAGCCAATCGCCCGGTTTGAGCAACATCTCGCGACAGATTGGCGTCCAGCGTTTCGCCAGCATCGGCCGCAACACGACGATGCCTTGCGCGTCGCTCACTTTGCCGATGCGTCCGTCTTCGGTCAGCGACTTCGCGACGATGAATTTGTCGTCATCGACCGGGACGTTCATCGCGACGAGCGTCATGTCGGCCAGCGGCGGCATGCGTTTAATCGTTGCCGCGTTCGCTGCGAGCCATTGCCATTCCTTGAAGTCAATTGCGCCTCTCCACACCGTCATTTGAGTCAACCGCTTCGTCGCGGCATCGGCAAATGCCTCGATCGTGACGTCGCCGATGCGAGACGGCAGCGTCGCGAGGTATACGAACTCTTCACCGTGAGCGGTCGGCCGCTTCGTCACCGGCTTTGTTCGTAGTAACGGTGTTGAGTCGCTGACCTCCACATCGAGCAGTCCAACGAGATCGATTTGTTTGTCGGCGCTCAGAAACCACGGCGAGTCCATTTCGTTGACAGTGTTGGCCTCTTCGTCCACGCGCCACAGCCGCGAGCCGGCGGCGATTTCGTACCGCTGAGACGATTCCTCTTTGCGAACCAAACCCGGCGAGCGGACCCAGATTTCCGCCTCGTTCCATTGCCCTTCATGGCGTCGCAAGTGGAACTGCAACGTCTCGGCCTCGCGCAGTTCTGCCAACACTTCTGAAAATGGCACACCTCCGCTGACTGCCGTCTGCGTTGACGTCATCAACCAAACCACGCCCAACGCCACGGAAGTCGATAATGCCACGAGGCCACGCATTGCGAAGGACAACATGGGAGATCTCCTATTTGTTGCGGCGGATGGACACTCGAGCCTGTCCGTGTTGTTCGCGGTAATCGGGACGGGCACGAGCGTCTCTTCTCTGCTCTTCACGAAGAGTTCCATCGATTGCTGACACAGCGCATCCAGCCGTTCGCGATCAAGTGGCGGAGCGTCATCGTCAACGGTTCGCAGTAAGGCTGCGATTCGTTCTTCGTCTCGGTCGTGTGTGCTCTCTTGAGTCATGCCTTCGAGTCCCGTGACTCGCGAACCAGCGGAGTCGATTCGCGAGTCAGTGATTCAAACTTCGCTCGGAATTCCCGCCGAGCACGGGCTAATTTGGATTTGATCGCCTCAACGGAACTTCCCAACTGATGGGCCAAATCGTCCACGCTGTGCTCGTCGAGGTACTTCGCGGTCAGTAGCGTCGCGTAGTCGGCAGGCAGATCCGCCAATACGCCCCGCACGAGTTCGGTCAGTTCGATTCTTGCGAAGTGATCGTCCGCTGATTCATCGCCGTTCCACCATTGCCGCAAATCGATCGTCCCAGCGTCCACAAGTTCTCGAAGTCGCTCCGCTCGTCCGGCACGTCGCAAGTGCGCAGCCGCTTGATGATGAGCAATCCCGGCTAACCAATTCCACAGCGAGCCACGACTGGCATCGAACTGGTGCGCCACACGAGCCGCCGCCAGAAACGTCTCCTGCACCACGTCACCGACATCAGTCATCTGATTCCCGATCAACCGACCGGCATACCGCCAGACATCCGCGCTGTATTCACTGTAGAGCGCAGCCCAGGCCTCCCGGTTGCCATCCCGCAAACCACGGATCACGGCAAGTTGGTCATGCTCGTCCAGCAAGAGGTTGTCTCGTAGGTGAGGGCGAACGCACTGAAAACAATTGTCGTGAGACGTGGGAAAGTGTCGCGCAAATCCCGGAAAATAGGTGCCGTGAAAGAATGCCGCGCTCCGCTGGGTCCAATTCCCACTCGCATCGATTCGCAAACTCCGTTCTGCACTCGACCGGTCGGGCCGGTCTGCAAGCTCGCCAGCGTCGTTTTCACACAGACCTAACCGACGTGCTGATCACGTTCAACAAGGCAAGCGCCAACAATGCGGATGTTTTTCGACCGCCACCAAGCAGTTCGAGAATCTGGTTCTTCTGGGTCTGGAATGGCTGCTTGGAACAATGTGTGTTTTGGAAGGAGGTTTTCAAAGGCATTGCAGAGTTGTTCAAAGTGCACAAAAGTTCGCAGCAGCGGATCATTTTCCGCCCCAGATTTTTTGCCAGCTTCTGTGAATAGTCGCTTAAACCTACAGCGTTAGATTGCCATTTTTCGTAGCTGAATTCGCCAGAATTCAGACATTTTCGAGCAGAATGATCTGAAGTCTGGCGACTTCAGCTACGGTCTAACGCTGTAGGTTTAATCGACGTACACGAACTCGTTGAGGTTGAACAGCGCGAGGCACAAGTCGGCGAGTGTTGAGTCTGACTCGCTCAAGAACTCTTCTGCCGCGTGGAGTTCCGCGTTGGTCGGCGGGCGGCCGAGGATTCGTCGATAGACCCATTCGATCGCGGTTGGTCGGTCCGAACCGGCGTGTTGTTCAATCCGTTCGGGCAAGCGGCGCGCGGCGACGACCGAGTCATCGCCGTTGAGCAACAGTAACGACTGCGGCGCAATCGTCGAGACGTTGCGGCGCGAGCAACTGGCGTTGGCATCCGGCTTGTCGAAGACCTCGAACAGCGGATAACGCAGGTTTCTCCGAGCGAACAAGTAGACGCTCCGGCGCTGATGCTCGGCCGCGTTTGGCGTGATGGGCCATTGGTCCTTGAGCAACGTGCGCACGAGATCGTTCGGCAGTGGCGGCCGAAAGCCTGGACCTCCCGCTTGTCGATTGATCTGCCCGCTTGCGGCTAACAGCGCGTCACGAATGGCTTCGCCTTCAAGTCGTCGGCGCGGAAAGCGCGCGAGCAGGCGGTTGTCAGGCTCAGTTGTTGAGGGTTGTGGGTTAAGGGTTGAGGGTCTGCGTTTTTCCTTAACCCTCAACCCTTCACCCTCAACCATTGACGCTTGCCGATAGACACTCGATGTCAGGATCAGACGATGCAGCCGCTTCCAACTTCCGCCGAGTCGCGGGAATTCGTTCGCCAGCCAATCGAGCAATTCTGGGTGCGATGGCGAGTGCCCCATGACCCCGAAATCGCTCGGAGTGTCGACAAGACCTCGGCCGAAGTGAGCTTGCCAGATGCGGTTCACGATGACTCGCGTGGCGAGCGGGTTGTCGGAACGAGTCAGCCACTTGGCGAGCGCCGTTCTGCGGCCGGTGGTCTTCGCATCTGTTGCTGGAATCGCGATGGCTTCCCGCGACAGATTGGCGATGCGCGGAAAGGCGGCTGCCACGATTGGGCCGGGACGACGGAAATCACCACGGATCGACAAGCGGGTGGCCGGCGCCGTCGCCGATCGCTCACGCAGAATTTGACCGAGTTGCGGGTGCGGATCGAAGAGCGGTTCAACCTCCAGACAGGCTCGCAAGCGGTAGAAGTCGAGTTGACTGATCGGGTCGTACTTGTGGTCGTGGCACGACGCACAGCCCATTTGCAATCCCAGGAAGACGGAGCCGACGGTTGCTGTCATGTCGTTCAGAAACGTGTGCCGACGTTCGTCTTGCAGATTGATGTCCGGCATGTCGGGTCCGCAGAACAAGAAACCGGTGGCGATCAGTGCTGTTTCATCGCCCGGATACAGTTCATCGCCGGCGAGTTGCCGCTGCACAAATTCATCGAAGGACATGTCGCGGTTAAAGGCGTCGATGACCCAATCGCGAAAACGCCAAGCCTGCGCGCGGACGTAATCGTGCTCATAGCCGTCGGTCTCGGCGAAGCGGCAAAGATCCAGCCAGTGTTGAGCCCACCGCTCACCATAGCTTGGAGAATTCAACAGCTTGTCGATCAGCCGTTCGGACCAATCGGGCGATTCGTCCGCGAGTGTTTCGTCCTGAAGTTCGACGCTCGGAGGCAAGCCCGTCAGATCGAAGCAGACTCGTCGCAGTAGTGTGCCGCGGTGGGCTGCGGGGGACGGATGCAAGCCGTCGTGTTCGAGCCGCGCGAGGATGAAACGATCGATCGGCGTGCGACACCAAGCGACATCGCGAACCATCGGAGGAGTCGGATGACTGAGTGGTTGAAAGGCCCAATGTGTGCGGTCCGAATCGGAAATCGGTGGTTCAGTGACTGAGACCTCTTCAGCGACAACGCACAACGCGACAGCCACAACCTGCGTCAAGACGGCGATCGCCCGCAGTGCGAAGCGTGGCCGCCGTTTGATTTCTGGGACACTCATCAGCAGCGATCCGTTTGCAAGTTCGACCCTTTTGGATGCGACCTATCGGACCTATTAGACCTATCTGTCCCGTCAAACTGAAGTGGCCTCGCGGTTCGGTCAGAACTTTCGGCCGGCTCCGAACTGACCGACGCCACGATTGGCGGGTAATGGTTGCGCGGCGGAAGGGACGAAAGGAGCGTCCGAACGCTCGTGCAGATCGTCGTGGAGTGACAGCAATTCTTCGACGGACCAGGTATCGATTTTCCAGTCTGGAGTGAGTTGGTAGCCATGATTGGTGCGGATGTGATTCAGCAGTTTTTCGCGGCCCGGATTCGCGTCACCGTCGATGGTCCAGTGGTTGCCACGCAGTGTGTACTGGCCGGTTGAGGCGACTCGGATCGGTTCGGGGATCGCCGCTTGGGGACGTTCATTTTTTCCCTTCAGCAGCCAGCCAAACGTCCAGGCATCGAGCGGTGTCGAGCAGCCGTCCTTGAACGAACGGAGAATCTCTCCGTCGCTGATGCACGCCACCGTTGGGTACTCGCGAACGTTGAGTTGCCGGACGAGGTCGGCAATTTTGTCCGCGTCGATGATCTGAATGTGATTGTCGGAGCCTTCGCCGATTTTCCAGCCGCGTGCTTGCATCGTTTCGAATTCGCCGCCGGGCCGGCGCAAGCGATCCAATTCCTTCTGGCACTTGTCGCAGTCTTTTACGGTGATGAACAGCACTCGCGGGTTACGACCGCTGGCCGGGCGAATTTCCGCTGAGTCCTTCACTTCGGAGGACTGTTTGGCCGAAGACTGGCCAGCGGAATCGACCGTTACTTCGACCGTTTTCTGATTCTGGTCAGCGTTCCTTGCTTCGTTTTCAGCAGCCGTCGTCCTTCCTGTCACGACAGCGAGCAGCAATGCTGCATTCGCCAGCAATCGACCTGACATATTTCCTACCTCGGCAATTATGGTTCAGACTTTTCATACTTTGCGCGGGCTGCGAAGAGCGCGAAATGACAGCCACACCAGTCCATCGATCTTTTGGACTCGTTCGCGGAACGGGAGGCCCGCGTCGGCTTCGATCAAACGTCGTTGACGATCACGCTCCGCCTCGATTGACCAAGATGCGTAGTACGTCTTGAAGACTTGCATCACGGGTTGTGAGCGGCAAGGCGCAAGCCGCCGGT
>JAYVSP010001015.1:0-3024 GCA_043775215.1 Planctomyces sp.
CCGCTCCCTAACGGTACCGTCAGGGAGCGGTCATAAGAGCGGTCATAAGTCCTTGTCCGTCACACTCCCTGACAGTCGCGGCTCGAAAGATTCACAGGCTCGGAGCGACAGGGCTACTTCAGTGCAGAAAGCTTGAGATATTCAACGTGGCTTGTGTGACATCGGGCGAACAGCCAAACCATCAACTTCCATCGCGGAGGCATCGCGGCGGCCGAGGCCTTCGTAGACCGCGTTCTCGGTCACGACTTTGTCCATGAACATGTCGTGCGATTGCATCGGAATTTCGGGAAAGAGTTGGCACTCGAAGGCCAGCGCGATCAGCGGTGTGTCGGCGCGGGCGTGTTCGAGCAGCTTGTCGTAATAGCCTTTGCCGTGTCCGGTTCGCCCGCCTCGGCGGTCGAATGCGACGCCAGGGACCATGATCAGATCGAGTTCTTCAACATCGACTCGCTTCGCCGGCACCTCCCGCAGTTCGGCTCGCGGCTCCAAAATGCGATACATGCCGAGTTCCAGTTCGTCCATGGATTCCAAGTGGAACAGTTCCAGTTCGCCGTCGACGCAGAAGGGGACGACGATTCGGTGGCCGGTTTGCAGTGCGTTTGCGAGATCATGTCGCGTGCGGACTTCGGAGCGAACGTCCACGTAGAACATAACAGTGCGCGCGGCGGAGTATTCTGGCAATGCCATGAATCGTGCGACGATCCGCTGGCTAATCGCATCTTTGTCGGGTTGAGCGTTGCGGTTGGCGTGGGCTTGTTCGCGGACTTGCTGTTTCAAAGTGGGCAGATTCAGAACTTCGATACTCATGAGCTGGGAATCCATTCGGTTGGAAGTGGAATTGGTCCTCAAAGAACTCAAATCAAATTGAGCGTTTTTCAACGCAAAGCAGCCAAGACGCAAAGGATTACAAAAGAAATCCAACGTGCGACGCAGATACTTCAACCTTGCCACTCATTCTTTGCGGCCTTGCGTCTTTGCGTTGAAATCAACGGCGGAGATCGTAGCACAGCAGGATGTCGAGGTCTCGCAATAAGAGGTGTCCGTTGGCGACCACCGGATAGGCCCAAGAGGGGCGGCTGCTGCGATTCGGCTGATCGAATCGGCCTTTCTCGACGTAATCCTGCGAATTGGCTTCGACCAGCGCGACTGGTCCCGACTCGCTACGCACGATCAGCCGTCCGTCGGCAAACGTCACGGATCCCTTGCCGACCGAGCGATTCTGCCACATCACTTTGCCACTGAGCACATCAAGGCAGGTGAGTTGGCCTTCATCAAAGCCGAACAGGAAGCCATCGACGATGACCATGCCGCCGTGATGGTTCTTCATCTTACGAGTCTTGTAAACCTCTTCAGCCTTGGTGGTATTGCCGTTGGATTCGAGCTTCAAGCAGGCACCGCCCGCGTCGTAGCCGGATGCGTAAAAGACATGATTCTCGTGAAACACGGGCGCCGAGCAATTCGCCGTGCCGTTGGCGGCGGAATTGTTTTGCCACAGGAATTGACCGTCGTCCGCGCGGACTCCAATCAGCGATCGCGCGGTGAAGTTGACGTATTGCCGTACGCCACCAACGTCGATCGCGATGGCCGAGGCGTAGCCCGGATCGGGATTGCCGGGAGCCTTGGATTTCCAGATGACATTTCCCGAATTCTTGTCGAGCGCGACCATTGTGGCGTCACGGCCACCCGGCGTGACGATGAGTTTGTCGCCGTCGATCAGCGGAGATTCGCAGATGCCCCAATGCAGCGTTTGATCGCGGAAGCCGAACTCCTTGAGCACGTTCTTATGCCAGCGCCGTTGTCCCGACTTCGCGTCCAGGCAGACGAGATCGCCGTAGCAACCCATTGCATACACGCGATTGCCGTCGCAGGTCGGCGTGCATCGCGGGCCGTTCCCCGCTCCCTCTTTGAACGGATTGCCGCCGGTCGATGTGCCCCATAACGGCTTGCCGTTCTTTTCATCCAGCGCGACTACTTTCTCGTCGTTGGCGATCAGCCCCATTGTGTAAATACGACCATTAGCCACAGAGACGGCCGCATAGCCTTCGCCCAGTCCATTGGCAGACCAGAGCGGTTTGGGGCCTTGAGCTGGCCAGCTTTGAGCGATCTGGCCGGGACCGGCGTGACCGTCGCGGCGCGGGCCGCGGAACTGCGGCGAATCACCCAAATCCGCTCCCGATGTCGACGACTCGTTGTCCGTGTTTGTTGATTTGGTCTTCTTGGTTTTCGCGGCGGGCGGTTCAGCCGGCGGAGTATTGCCGCCGGAAGCCGCCGCAGCATTGCGGACCTTCAATTGCGTGACCGTGCCGGTACTCGACGTGAAGACGGAAATCTGCTGGCCGTCTTTCAGATCATCCAGTTTGGCGGATCGGCCATCGACGGTGATTGTCGCTCCATCGGGAACCGAGAAGATTTGCTTGGGCTTATCGCCGCCCAGCTTGAGTACGACTTTCCGCTTGTCGGGAGTCACCGACTCGATCGTGCCGCTGACGATGGCGGCCCAAACGGCAGGCGCGACGAAGAGGCCCAGAAACACACTGATCATGGCGATAAACAATGGGCGACAACGCATGGCTTGGCCCTCCTGAGTAACATTGGCTGCGAACAGATTACATTATGGTGCGACGCACCGAGTCTGTGAATCATTCGAGCCGCGACCGTGACGTGGGAGCGGCTTTCCAATGCCGACACCGACAAGGACGGAGCCGTCACCAAATCTGAGTTGGAAGCACACCTCAAACAACGAATGCCTGACAAGAGCTCGGATGGCAAGATGCCAGATCGTAAACGGCCAGACGGCAAGATAACGGGAGGGCAAGAAACCAGATACTGATCAGAAAACGGAGGCGAGCGACGAGCCTGCGGCTGAACAGCCGAAGGTCACGTCGGCCTGACGGCGTTCTGCGGTCTCAAAGCCGGAGTTGATGCGCCCGCAAAAAGTAGCCTTCATCGCTTTTCTCCGCGTGAAGTTAGCCCTCAAACAAGCGACGTCGCAGTGGTGGGGCAGGTTTTACCCTGCCCCACGAC
>JAYVSP010001016.1:0-5306 GCA_043775215.1 Planctomyces sp.
AAGGACGGCACCAGCGTCGATATCCTGCTCAATCCGCTGGGCGTGCCGAGCCGTATGAACGTAGGGCAGATTCTAGAGACACATTTAGGATGGGCCGCGTCCAAATTGGGCTTTTCCGCCGTCTGCCCGGTGTTCAACGGAGCGACCGAGGAGGAGATTCACGATTGCATGAAGGAAGCCGGACTGCCGGAAGACGGAAAGACATTTCTACTCGACGGCCGCACCGGAGAGCAGTTCGAGCAGAAGGTTACCGTTGGGTACATCTACATGCTCAAGCTGCACCACCTGGTGGACGACAAGGTCCACGCAAGAGCGACCGGTCCGTATTCGCTCATCACACAACAGCCACTGGGTGGCAAAGCTCGCTTCGGCGGTCAGCGATTCGGTGAAATGGAAGTGTGGGCATTGGAAGCCTATGGGGCAGCATACATCCTTCAGGAATTGCTTACCGTCAAGAGCGATGACGTCGAAGGCCGCACCAAGATTTACGAGTCGATGGTTAAGGGTGAAAACACGCTCGAAGCAGGCACTCCCGCCAGCTTTGATGTGCTCACGAATGAAATTCGTGGGCTGGCATTGAACATGTCGTTGGAAAAGATGAACTAGCGCGGCGATGCCGCAAAGTAGGTCGGGACAGAGTCCCGACCGACAGAGTGCGATCAAGTCCACGTTTGAAGGGGGCTGCGAATATGGAAGGACAACGGGGCATGAACACGACGACGACCGAGTCCGCCGTGTATGACCGAGTCAACGATTTTTCGGCCGTTCACATCAAGCTGGCCAGCCCGCACGACATCCGCAGTTGGTCGTTTGGTGAAGTGAAAAAGCCGGAAACAATCAACTACCGCACCTACCGCCCAGAACGCGATGGGCTCTTCTGTGAGCGAATCTTCGGTCCAGAAAAGGACTGGGAATGCGCGTGCGGCAAGTACCGTGGCATGAAGTACAAGGGGATGATCTGCGACCGTTGCGGCGTGAAGGTGACGCACAGTCGAGTCCGCCGCAAACGCATGGGGCATATCGAATTGGCCGCCCCAGTCGTCCACATTTGGTTCTTCAAGTCAATGCCCAGCCGTTTGGGGGCGTTGTTGAATCTCAAGACGACTCACCTGGAGAAGGTTGTTTATTTCCAGGATTACGTCGTCATCGAACCGGGTGACACGCCGCTGCGAGGCGGGCAGTTGTTGACCGAAGATGAACTGCGACAGGCGAAAGCCAAATACGGTGCAGGAACGTTTCAAGTCGATATGGGCGCCGATGCTGTCAAGAAGCTGCTCTTGCAGTTGGATTTGGAGAGTCTGTCGAAAATTCTGCGTGTCGAATTGCAAGAAACCGGTAGCCAGCAAAAAGCCAAGGATCTGATCAAGCGGCTGAAGATCGCCGAAGCGTTGCGCGACAGCGGCAATCATCCGGAGTGGATGGTTCTGGAAGTCATTCCGGTCATCCCGCCGGATCTGCGTCCGCTGGTGCTGTTGGACTCCGGCAACTTCGCGACGAGCGATTTGAACGATCTCTACCGCCGGATCATCAACCGCAACAACCGTCTGAAGAAGCTAGTCGATCTCAATGCCCCGGAAGTAATCGTTCGCAATGAAAAGCGAATGTTGCAGCAATCGGTGGACGCACTGTTCGATAACAACCGCTGCAAGCGGCCGGTCTTGGGGTCATCCAATCGCCCGCTCAAGTCGCTGACCGACATGATTAAGGGCAAGCAAGGCCGCTTCCGCGAGAACCTGCTCGGCAAACGCGTGGATTACTCGGCGCGAAGCGTCATCGTCGTCGGTCCAGAGTTGCATCTGCATCAATGTGGACTGCCGAAGAAAATCGCATTGGAACTCTTTCAACCGTTCGTGATTCGCCGTCTGAAGGAGCTCGGGCATGCCGACACAATCAAGAGCGCGAAGCGCATGCTCGAGCGCAAGGACGACAACGTTTGGGATATTCTCGACGAAGTGATCACGAATCATCCGGTATTGCTGAATCGTGCTCCGACGCTACACCGCATGGGCATTCAAGCCTTCGAGCCGGTGCTGGTGGAAGGGAACGCGATCCGCATTCACCCGCTGGTCTGCAAGGGTTTCAACGCTGACTTCGACGGCGACCAGATGGCCGTCCACTTGCCGCTATCGATTGAGGCTCAGGTCGAGGCCACGACGTTGATGATGTCCACCAACAACGTTTTCAGCCCGGCCAACGGAGCGCCGATCATCAGTCCGTCGCAAGACATTGTGATGGGTTGCTACTACCTGACGCTCAGCCGAGCGGGTCGGCCAGGCGAAGGGATGATCTTCGGTTCGATCCCAGAAATTCATTTGGCATTTGCTCAAGGCAAGGTTGCTCGTCACGCGCAAATTAAACTGCGGCTGCCTCGCGAGAAACGGGTTATTGGCGAAGGGGCTGAGACCCACAAGCCAGGCGGCATCATTGTCACCACGCCGGGCCGCATGATGTTCAACGACATCCTGGAAGACCGGTCGGCTTATTACAACATGACGATGCGGAGCAAGGATCTCGCGAAGGTGATTTCCGACTGTTATCTCGAGCTGGGTCGCCGGTCGACGATCGCACTGCTGGACCGCTTGAAAGAGTTGGGCTTCCGCGAGTCAACTCGGAGCGGTCTGTCGTTCGGCGCCAGTGACCTCAAGACCTCGCCGGATAAGCCGAAGATCATTAACGATGCGGAAGCTGCCGTGCTTAAGGCTCAGAAGCTTTACGAACGCGGCGTGATCACGGATCAAGAGCGTTACAACCAAGTGCTCGACCACTGGACTCACGCTCGTGAAGCGATCACCAAGTCGATGATGTTCGAGTTGGAGCACGACGACAAACGCGATGGCGGCGCATATGTGAACCCAATTTATTTGATGGCTCACTCAGGTGCTCGCGGTGGCGTCGAACAGATTCGGCAGCTCGCCGGGATGCGTGGTTTGATGGCCAAACCAAGCGGCGAGATCATCGAAACGCCGATCAAAGCGAACTTCCGCGAAGGGTTGTCGGTTCTGGAATATTTCAGCTCGACGCACGGTGCCCGCAAGGGTTTGGCCGACACGGCTCTGAAGACCGCCGACTCTGGATACTTGACCCGAAAGCTCGCAGACGTCTGTCAGAACGTCGTAGTCACGATGGAAGACTGTGGGACGACGAAAGGGACGACCAAGGGAGTCGTGTACCGCGGCGAGAAGGTCGAAGTCAGCTTGGCGGAGGGTGTTCGTGGCCGCGTCAGCCGAACCAACATCGTGAACCCGATCACCGATGAAGTGATCGTTCGCGAAGGAGAATTGATCACCGTCAAGATCGCTCGGAAGATCGAGGAGTTGGGCATCGAGAAGATTCAGGTACGCAGTCCGATGAATTGCGAAGCGACGCTGGGCATCTGCCGTCTGTGCTATGGCATGGACCTGTCGACCGGCTCGATGGTGGAAGAAGGCTTGGCGGTCGGCATCATCGCGGCTCAGAGCATCGGCGAGCCCGGAACGCAGTTGACGATGCGAACGTTTCACATCGGTGGTGCGGCTCAGACGGGCATTGAGGAAAAAGAACTCAAATCTCGTCGTGCTGGTCGCGTGAAATTCGCCCGCATCCGCTGCGTCGTGAACACTGCCGGTGAGAATGTGGTACTCGCTCGAAACGGCGAAGTGATCATCGTCGACCCGAAGGAAAGAGAACTCGAAAAATACACGATCCCCAACGGGGCCGTGTTGTTGGTCACCGAAGATCAGGATATCCCTGCCGGGCAGGTTATCTGCCAGTGGGATCCGCACTCCGTGCCGATTTTGTCCGAGGTTGGCGGCCGTGCGCGGTTCGAGGACTGCATCGAAGGTCAGTCAATTCGCACTGAAACGGAAGCGAGCGGAAAGGTCCGCAAGACGATCATCGAGCACAAGGGAGACCTGCATCCGCAGATTGTGCTCGAAGACTCGACGGGCAAGATTCTCGACTTCTACTACATGCCGGAAAAAGCCAGCATCGAAGTCGAGGAGGGCCAGCAGATCGCTGCCGGCAGTGTCATTGCGAAGACTCCGCGTGAAAGTGGCGGTACGCAGGACATCACCGGCGGTCTGCCGCGCGTCACGGAATTATTCGAGGCTCGCAAACCGAAAGACCCGGCGGTTGTGGCCGAAATCGACGGTGAAGTGGATCTTGTCGCCGAAAAGAAGCGCGGCAAGCGAATCATCATCGTGCGTGGCGGTGACGGCACCGAACAGGAACACGTCATTCCGCACGGCAAGCAGTTGATGGTGCATGCTAAGGATGTTGTGCGAGCTGGTGACGCGCTCGTTCGTGGTCCGCTGGTTCCGCATGACATTCTGCGAGTCAGCGGCGTCGAAGCCGTGCAGCAATACTTGCTTCACGAAATTCAGAACGTTTACCGTTCGCAGCGAGTCGATCTCGACGACAAGCACATCGAAATCGTGGTTTCGCAGATGCTCCGCAAAGTTCGTGTGACCGATGAGGGAGACACCCTGCTATTGCCGGGTGTTGTTCTGGACAAGTTTGAGTTCCGAAAGTTGAATCAGGAACTGGGGAATTCGGTGAAGGTCACAACTCCAGGAGAAACCGAATTTCAGCCAGGGGACATCGTACCGCGTAAGACGTTCGACGAAGTCAACGCGGCGGTCGAAGCCGACGGAGGCAGAACTGCCTCTTATCAAAAGCCGAGGCCGGCGACGGCGGCGGTGCAGTTGTTGGGCGTGACGAAGGCGGCCGTGCAGAGCGAAAGCTTTATCTCGGCGGCCAGTTTCCAAGAAACCACCAAAGTTTTGACAGAAGCGGCCATCGCCGGGAAGGTCGATCACTTGGTGGGATTGAAAGAGAACGTTATCTTGGGTCACCTCATTCCGGCCGGCACGGGCTTCAAAACCCACCAGTCGGCCGAAGTGCGAGTTCGAGCGGAAGCGTTGCAAGAACTCAAGGCAGAACACGACCGCATCATGGCGCAGCGACTGGAACTGCTCAAAGAGGGTAGTGAAGGTATTGCTGCCGGCGGAAACAAAGAGGGTGGTGAAGGTGGTGCTGGCGGCGCGAATGCCGTTCCCGCAGTGCAGCGTTAAATCGCGTTGAGCGGTTTAAGCGACGATGGAAATACATCTCAGGTCTTCTTTTTAATTTTGTGAGTTGTTGAATGCCGACGATCAATCAACTAGTGCGTAAGCCACGCAAGCCGCCGCGTTCGCGATCCAAGACTCCGGTTTTGGAAGGTTGTCCGCAAAGGCGGGGCGTTTGTTTGCTGGTCAAAACCGTGACCCCCAAGAAGCCGAACTCGGCGCTGCGAAAAGTGGCCCGCGTGCGATTGTCGAATGGTAAGG
>JAYVSP010001017.1:0-7326 GCA_043775215.1 Planctomyces sp.
AATCCGTGGAATCAGGAGCACACAGTCGGCGGTTCCAGCGGGGGATCGGCTGCGGCCGTCGCGGCGAGCATGATTCCGATATCGCTCGGATCGGATACCGGCGGTTCGATTCGGCAACCGGCCGGGTTTTGTGGCGTTGTCGGGCTGAAGCCGACTTACGGGCGAGTCTCTCGATACGGCTTGGTGGCTTACGCGAGTTCGCTGGATCAGATCGGTCCGTTCACGACCGACGTCGGCAGCGCGGCGTTACTGCTGGAAGTCATCGCAGGACACGACGCTCGCGATTCGACGAGTGTCGATCGGCCCGTGCCTTCGTACTCACAGACTGTTGATCAGCCGCTCGCCAATTTGCGAGTTGGCATCGCGCGGGAACACTTCGTCGAGGGACTTGACCGCGAAGTCGAAGCCGCGATTCGTCAATCACTTGATGTCTACCGATCGCTCGGTGCCGAGATCGTTGATCTTTCGTTGCCGCATTCCAAGTACGCGATCGCCACGTATTACCTGATCGCCGCATCCGAAGCCTCCAGCAATCTGGCCCGCTACGACGGCGTGCATTACGGCCACCGAGCGGCAAATTTCTCGAACCTGATCGACATGTATTCGGCCAGCCGGGGCGAGGGCTTCGGAGCCGAAGTCAAACGTCGTATCATGCTGGGAACCTATGCCCTGTCGGCCGGCTACTACGATGCCTATTACCTGAAGGCGTTGAAAGTCCGCCGCCTCATTCGCCACGACTTTGACGAGGCATTCGCGAAGTGCGATGTGATTGCCTCGCCCATCGCTTCGACCCCGGCGTTCAAGCTCGGTGAGTTGGTCAACGATCCGCTGGCGATGTACCTCTCCGACATTTACACAATCAGCGCGAACCTCGCCGGCATTCCGGGTCTGTCGATTCCTTGCGGCCTCAGTTCCACCGGCCTGCCGATCGGCTTGCAGTTGCAGGCCGGTCCATTCGAAGAAGAAAAATTGCTGCGAGCTGCTCGCATGTTCGAACGGGCGACCGACTGGCACTCCAAGCGGCCTGTTGTTCCACTGTGATTTGTGTTTGTTCCCATCCGTGTGGCCTTCCGATCCGTGTGGGCTGCGTCTCGACAAACACGCGATTTCAACGCAGCCCACACGGATCGGAAGGTCACACGGATGGGAACAGGGAACGCCGGAAGCCAGCCCCAGGAAACCCGACGATTGCCCGGTCAGGAGGGCACCGCTATCGTTTCGGTCGCTCAATGAACACACGCGGCGAGCGGGGGACGGCAGTCCTCCGAGTTTGGCCCCAACTCACTGATCCGCATCGCCGCGTCGGAGATAGCACAGGGAATGTGCCAACCTGCTTTTGGGATGACTTATGAGAGAAGACTTGAAAGCGGCTGAGACAACGCAGGATTCGATTGAAAAACTCAGCAAAGCATATCGTTCCATCCGCGAACAAATGGCACGGGTGATCGTCGGACAGTCGGACGTGATCGACCAGTTGCTGATCGCGCTATTCTGCCGCGGGCATTGCTTGCTCGAAGGAGTTCCGGGACTCGCAAAGACATTGATGATCAGCACGCTGGCGCGATGTTTGTCGATGGAGTTCAGCCGCGTGCAGTTCACTCCCGACCTGATGCCCGCCGACATCACCGGCACCGAAGTCCTGCAAGAGAACCGTTCGACCGGCGTGCGTGAATTTCGCTTCATTCAAGGTCCGCTGTTTCACAACGTAATCCTGGCCGACGAAATCAACCGCACACCGCCGAAGACACAAGCCGCGCTGCTGGAAGCCATGCAAGAACGGCAAGTCACTGTTGGACAAGTGCGGCATGTGTTGCCCGACCCATTCTTCGTGCTCGCTACGCAAAATCCCATCGAGCAAGAAGGAACCTACGCCTTGCCGGAAGCTCAGCAAGACCGCTTCATGTTCAAGGTCCACGTCGGCTATCCGAACTTCGCCGAAGAGAAGCAGATCGCCAAACAAACCACCAGCCTGCACAACGACGTCATTGAAGCGGTGCTCGACGGAGACGAGATCATCGAACTGCAACGCATCGTCCGCCAAGTGCCGGTCACGGACCACGTTGTTGAGTTCGCACTGGCCCTGACGCGGCAGACTCGCGTGCGGCAAGACGGGACTCCCGACTTCATCAACGAATGGTTGAGCTGGGGCGCCGGCCCGCGCGCCGTCCAATACTTGCTGCTCGGCGGCAAAGCGCGAGCGCTGCTACAAGGCCGAACGCACGTCAGCACCGACGACATCATCGCCATGGCCCAGCCGGTCCTGCGGCATCGCATCGTGCTCAACTTCGCCGCCGAATCCGAAGGGATCACCCCCGACCGCGTCATCGACAAGCTGATCGCGACGACTCCCGCCAAAGAAGGCGAACTCAGCCGCGACCCACGATTCCAAAAGATCTTCGCAGCGTGAGGTCAAACCATGCTGCCCAATGGCGAACATGCGCTACGTCCTGTAAGCGTGGAGGCGGTCCGATGCATCATCCAGTTCATCTGCTCGATGTTGTGGCGCTCACCGAAGACTTGCCCGATCGCGGCCTCAATCGTGGCCAGGTCGGAACCGTCGTGGAAGTTCTGGATACGGATGTCTTTGAAGTCGAATTCTGCGATAACCAAGGCCGGACTTATGCGCTGCTGGCGATTCCTGAATCGAAGCTCATGGTTCTGTACCACCACCCGGTTCAAGTCGCGTCTTAAAGAAATTCTTGCCGCATGAGCTTGTTTCTGTCTCCAGCCCGCTGACTTTGGAAAGTCGTGTCACGCGGTTTCGTTTTATGTGTCAGGCGTGTGTTCGTTCTCCTGAGGGGAGGTTTAGCCATGACAGCACGTCAGCCCTTCCGAGCCGTCGTTGCGCTTGCGCTCTTCGCGACGGTCAGTTCCATTCGTGCCGAGGAGCTTGGATTACCGAAACGCTGTGTCGAGCTGGAGAAAATCCCGTCAAGTGGAGTGTGGTCTGACGCGATCTCGTTGAGAGATTCAGTTCAGTTCTCGCTGGTCTCGCAGTCTGGAAAAGGAACGAGCGTTGCTTCGCAGTCGTTCGTGGCTTGGGACTTGGAAACCGGGAAATTACTGGCAAGGCGGCCGCTTCCCGATGCGTCGGCTTTCGGATGGATGTTTTCTCCGGACGGGAAGTTGCTGGCCGTGCCAGTCGATGACCACGCACGGACCGTCCAATTGTGGGAAGTTGGCTCGAAAGACATCCAGGGCGTCCCGCAAATGCGATTGATTGCCAAGCTGCCGCAGCGAAAGGTTTTGCCCAATGAACCGCAAAGCTTCGGCAGACCTCGGGGAACGACCGTCAACAGCGTGGTGTGGACACTCGACAGCAAAACGGTGCTCGTGTATTGGGCCTATTACCCGGTAACCTCAGCTTGTCAAATTCTGTTCTGGTCATTCACCGATAAGCCGAGCGTCATGTCCGATTCCAAACAGGACGAGTCGGATCCGACGGCTTGGAAGCCCTGGGCCAAGTTGGAATTTGACACGGAAGTGGCAATCACGGTTTCGCCCGACAATCAAACGCTTGCGGTGATCCAACAACGACGTAAACGCCAGATTCTCGTCGAGGGACATTTCTTCGATCCGCAGACGGCACAGCCGCGCGAGAAATTCACGTTCGAACCGGGAAGCAAATCCGACGCTGAAATTCTCTGGGACTACCGTCCCACGTTCTCCCCGGACAGCAAGGCCCTGGCGATCACTGGAGGATATTACTTCGCACTCTGGGACACTCCTCCGCTCACGCCACGATTTGAGATGTCACGTCCAGACTTTCTGGAACGCGGGTCGCGACAACTACTCTTCACACCTGATGGGCGCTGGTTGCTGACGCACAAAGCTGCCGAAAGCAAGGATGTGCGATCCCACAAGGGGGGATTGCTGCAAGTTCGAGACGCCCAAAGTGGTAAGGTTCATCTCGAAGTGACTTTTCCAAAACAGCTTGGCTTGCTGTACGGCATTGAAGGTCTTCCCGACGGTCGAGTGCGGACCATCTTCCTCGCGCGCTCACAGAAGCAATCTCAATCGACCGACCACCGCGAGTTCTTGTGGCATGCCGACGACCTACTCTGCTACGCTACCGAACACGGCTCACAACCGCGCTGAATTCCTGTGTGCCAACCAGTCAGCCAAATTCCATTTCACGGTGAATTCATGCCACAGGTCGTCGTCATCGCGGGTCCGAACGGAGCGGGGAAGACGACCGTTTCCAAGATGCTGCTGTCGGAGATTCTGCATTCAAAGGCGTTCGTGAACGCCGACGCGATCGCTCAAGGACTCAACGGCCTCGCACCTGAAACGCAAGCATTTCAAGCCGGCCGATTGATGCTGAAGCAACTCAATGAATTTGCCGAGGCGGGTGAGGACTTCGCGTTTGAAACCACGTTGTCAGGGCGGACCTATGCTGCCTGGCTGCGTAAACTACGCGATGAGGGCTATCGCGTTTTCTTGTTCTATTCTTGGCTGAGTAGCGCCGACCTGGCCGTGGAGCGTGTGCGGCTTCGCGTTCAAACCGGCGGCCATTCGATTCCAGAGGCAACGATTCGGTCGCGGTACGTGCGAAGTTGGGACAACTTCTTGCGGTTGTATCAACCAATTGCCGATGAATGGCGAGTTGTGGATAATTCGCACAACACTGGATATCAACTTGTCGCCGAAGGAATTCAAACGGCGGTCACGACGATTCATGCTTCGGAAACGTGGGCACGTTTTTCCAAAGGACCACTGCCATGATCCAACCCATTCCTCACACCGAGTCGAAGCCGCTCGACATGCCACCCGATGAGTTCGAGCGGATTTGCCAGCGAGCCGCGCGAGAGGCTGTCGTCCGCAATGCCCGGCTCGGTTTTCCGGCCGTTAGCTGTGAGAACGGTCAGATCGTCTATTGGTCGCCAGAGCGAGTGCTGGCGGAGTTCGCGACAACTCCTGACAAAGCGCCGAGCAACTCGTGAAGACCTCCCACAAACATCTCCGTCCCGAAGTCATCTCGCGAGTGGCTCGCTTGGAAATCCAGGCGCGGCAAATCGTGGAGGGGTTTTTGTCGGGCGGGCATCGCAGTCCGTATTTCGGGCAGTCGGTCGAGTTCGTGCAGCATCGCGAATACGTTCCCGGCGACGACGTGCGGCGCATCGATTGGAAGGTCTGGTCCAAGACCGACAAGGTCTACGTCAAGCTGTATGAGGAAGACACGAACCTGCGGACCACGTTGATCGTGGACCTCAGCGAGTCCATGCGGTTCGGCTCGGGAGCAACCACGAAGTACGACTACGGCTGCACGATCGCCGCGACGCTGGCGTACCTGCTGCTGCGGCAACAAGACTCGGTCGGGCTGGTCGCGTTCGATGAGGGCATCCGCACGAAGGTTCCGCCGCACAGCAAGCACACGCACCTCAACGACATCCTCGTCGCGCTCGAGACCGAAGAACCGAAGCAGAAAACCGACATGCTCGACGTGCTCCGTCATGTGGCCGAGGAGCAAGGCCGCCGCGGCATGATCGTGCTCGTCTCCGATTTGCTTGTCCCGCGTCCCGGCCTGTTCAAAGGATTGAAACTGCTCCGCCACCGAGGCCACGACGTGCTGGTCTTCCATGTGCTCGACGACGAGGAGCTCGACTTCAATTTTGCCGGCACGACGAAGTTTGAGGGGATGGAAGAACTCGGCAACGTCGTTTGCGATCCGCGCTCCCTGCGCGACGGCTACCTCGCCGCGCTGCATTCGTACTTGGACGAGTTACGCCGTTTCTGTGCTCAGCAAGTCATCGACTATCGCACCGTCCGTACCAGCGAACACATCGACGCGGTGCTGCTGCAATACATGCACCACCGGCTGGGAATGCATCGGACGTAACCAATACAAACAAGTGCTGGAGACTTTCGGCCTCGCTCTTCAGTATGTGCCTTTTCGATCATATCCGACTTTTACTGACAGAAATATACTTCTCATGTTTTCACATTTTTTGTGAACACAAGACTTTATATTCAAAACTGGGACCGTTTCAATCCCACCCGCCTGGACAGTTCTGTCCGTTTCGTGAGTTCTGCAATCTGATATCGCAAATGAGACTCCGATCGCACAGGTAGGCACGCCGAGGCAATGCATTCAGTCTTCATCCTATTAGTAACGGCACATAACATGTTTAGTTCCTTGACTCGACTTTGTGGAGTTCTGAACATAGCCCCCGTTCCGCTTCCGGCATCTGGCCGAGGTACACCGTCCCCAGGCGTTTCTGATTCCGGTCGTACACGGACACGGTCGCCGTCGAGCCTTCCTGAGAGCGGTCGCGGGCGACGATCGGCAGCATGCAGCCATCGCGGCCCACGCTCAGCACCGGTGCATAGCGGCCCTGTGACGCGCTCGCCACTTTCAGCCAATCCAGCACCGCCGCCACCACTTTGCGGAGCGTTTGGCAACTACTCAACACACATATGCTCCTGATGATCAAACACCACCACCGTCGTCCGCCGCCGGTGTTCGGAACCGCATCTCACGGCGATGGTGTTTTCGACAAAACACCACCGCCGCCGTTCCCGCACCGCCCGAGAGTCACCATCCGCCACTGCAATCGCACCGCGCCACGAGTTCGCCACCGTCTCCAGACCCCCGCGAGTCCGCTGGCGCACAACTTCCGGACAATCCGCAACAGACACAATCCGCAACAGACACAATCTGTCGACTGGACACAATCTGTCGACTGGACACTAGGCGCCCGACGCGCCGGCGATAACATGCTCCCGGCGTCAAGCGATTGCCGATCGAAACCCCCAGTGATCGTCCCCCGCCTGCTTCGCCGTTAAGTCCAACGCGGATTCTATGCGACGTGCTCGGGATACCGCTTGAACCACTCCACCCGTTTGGCCACGAGCACGTCGCATAGAATCCATTTCGTTGGGCGGCATCAACCCCAAACCGCAATGAACCTCAAGTCACTCGCATCAACAACCCGTAATCACCGTTGGATCCTGTGTCCCGCGATTGCTTGTCTTGGGTTGTCTCGTGAAGCGCTCGCTGGCAAATGATCGGGTTGTGGAGCGGTCGCAACAATACACAACTTTCATTGATTGATCTCGCATCGTATGACAGATCCCTATCTGACGAAGATTCATGAACACTGGAGCGAAATCACGGGTATGTTTCGCTTGTTCGAACAGAAAAATCCGATCATTGAATTCGACGTCCAGAAACTGCAAATTCTGGCATATCCATTCACGGACTATCTCAACTGTCTTACGGAGCGAACAGTAGCTGTCCAATGTGTGCGCAGCAGGGCGCGGGCTGACGCGGAGTCAGGCGAGGTGTGCGCGCGGTAGTGACGTGAGTGCTACGCGAGAGGTGGC
>JAYVSP010001018.1:0-7776 GCA_043775215.1 Planctomyces sp.
GCAGACCGACCAAGCTGAAAACGCACAGCACCATACCGAAGCAGAGCACCGGGCACTGCGACGACAAGCCGTTGTAGTCGTCAATGTCCTCGCTAAAGATCTGGTTGCGGATTAACGCCACGATCCCGAACGCGCCCAGGTTCATGAACAGGTACACGAACAAGTAGTAAATCAGTCCTTCGATGCACCGGCGTGATTCGTTTTGCACGTCCAAGCCAACATCCTTGCCGAACTGCAACACCAGTAGCGCGGCAACAGCCATCAGCATGTAGCCGGCATGAGCGATCGTCGAATAGGCGAACAGCCGCTTCAGATTCGTTTGCCCGTACGCCGACAAGTTGCCGAACGTTGCGGTCACGGCGGCTAGCACACCCAGTCCAATACCCAACGCGAACGCAATTTCGGAAACGGCGGCCGAGTTGCTCGAGAACGCCAGACCGAACCGCACCAGCAACGCGAACGCACCCGCTTTCGACGCCACCGACAAGAAACCGGCCACTTCGGCGGAGGCACCTTCAAAGGCGTCTGGACACCAAAAATGGAACGGAAAGACCGACAGTTTGAAGGCCAAGCCCACCAGCACCAGCATCCCCGCGAACACGATCGTCCGCACGGTCGCATCACCCATGCCGCCAGTCGAGCCTACGATCAGGCTCAGCCGCTGAGCCATTTCGGGTAGCGAACCGGTCCCTGTCAGACCGGCCAGCAGGCTGATTCCATAAAGCATGACTCCCGATGCACCGCCACCGTACACAACATACTTCAACGCCGCCTCGCTACTCTTCCGGCGACCTTTCAAGAAGCCAACCATCACGTAGCTAGGGACGCTCGTCATCTCCACGGACAGGAAAACCATCAGCAGATGATTGGCCGACGCCATCAGCATCATGCCGATCGCCGAGCCCAACAGCAGCGTATAGAAATCGGGCGCATCCTCACGGTCAGGAATGCCGCTGAGCACCGTCAAGGTGATCGTCAGGATTACGGCCAAGCTCAGGAACATCCGAAAGAACGTCGCGAACTGATCGAACATCAACAAACCGGTGAAGTACGACTCGGGTTGAGCTGTCCCTTCCACCAATCGATCAAATTGGCACAGAGTCAACGCGAACGAACCGAACGCACCGAGCAACGCGATCCACTGCGCCGGGATGCGGTTCAACCCCGGCAGCACGCGCAGCAACAGCATCAATACGATCGTGCCGCTCAACACCAGTTCGGGTGCGAACAGACCGACCGAAGTCTTTGTGGTTTCGTCCAACACACGGACGACCAAGGATCCAATTTCATTCATAATCGAGACTTTGTTTCTCGTTCTGGCGCTACTTCTGAGTGGTCTTCATGCCGCCGTTCATCTGGACCGTCTTCTGATAACCCGTATCCAAGCTTTGAACGAGCTTTTCCATCGAGTCATTCGTCATGTTGAACACCAAACTCGGCATGACACCCAGCACGATCGCGGGAACAATCAGCGCCCAGCCAATGGCTTCTTCACGGCTATTCATGGGCGTGATCGCTTCCGGATGCGGGCCTTTGTATTCGGGGCCGAGGTAAACGCGCTGCAACGCCCACAGGATGTAACCGGCCGTCAGGATCACGCCGCTGGCCGAGACGATCGCCAAAACTTTTGAGTAGTTCCAGACGCTCAGCACAACAAACACTTCGCCGATGAATCCGCACAGGCCAGGCAGTCCTAATCCCGCGAAGAAGATCACCACCGCCATCCCCGTGTACTTGGGCATCAAACCGGCCAAGCCGCCGAACTGATTCAGGTCGCGGTGATGCACTCGGTCGTAAATCACGCCGACCATAAAGAACATTGCCGGGGACGAGATGCCGTGAGCGATCATTTGAAACATCGCGCCATTCATGCCCATCAACCAGAAGTCACGGCCGACCGCGCTGCCGGTCGGATCGGAGATCTTCCAGACGGCAATTCCCAACAACACATACCCCATGTGGCTGACCGAACTGTAGGCCACCATCCGCTTGAAATCCGTCTGAGCCAGTGCGGCAAACGCGCCGTAAATGATGCTGATGACACCGATCGCCACTAAGGCATAGGCCGCGTATTGGGCTCCGTACGGGCACAGCGGAAATGCGATTCGCAGGATGCCGTATCCGCCCATCTTCAGCAGAACACCCGCCAGAATCATCGAAATTGGCGTGGGAGCTTCTACGTGCGCATCGGGCAACCAAGTGTGGAACGGAAACGTTGGCACTTTGATGGCAAAGCCGATGAACAACAGAATGAACGCGGCGACCTGCAAGCCGGGACTAAAGACGTTGCCTTTTTCTGCCATGGCCGCCAGTTCCATCAAATCGAACTTGCCGATCTGTCCCTCGGCCGAGGCACTGCCGAAGTAGAACATCAAAATCGCGATCAGCATCAGCACGCTGCCGAACAACGTGTAGAGGAAGAACTTGATCGCGGCATACTCGCGACGCGGGCCGCCCCAGATGCCGATCAGGAAGTACATCGGCAGCAGCATGACCTCCCAGAAGACGTAGAACAAAAAGAAGTCGAGCGACAGAAATACGCCTAACATGCCGGTTTCCAGAATCAGAAACAGAATCAAATAGCCCTTCACCTGCTTCTCGATGTTCCAAGAGGCGAGCATCGACAGCATGCAAACAAAGCTGGTCAACAGCACCAATGGAAGGCTGATCCCATCAAAGCCAAGCTGGTAATAGACATTCCATTGTTGAATCCATTCGGCCTTGACCAGCCCCTGAATCCCCGGATCGCCCGGAACGAACTGCCCGGCCAACACCACCGTCAGGAAGAAAGTGATGACGGTGCCCACGAGCGAAAAGACACGCATCGCCTCCGCCGCCTTCGAGTCAAAAAAGACCAGAAAAAAGGCGAAAATCGTCGGCGTAAAGATGATCCAACTCATCAACGCTTCTGGGGTAGTCCACATGGTCCGTCTCGAATCTTTGCTACTAGAGAAGTCTCGGATTTCAAATTTCGGATTTGAGATTTGCGATTTGAGATTTCAAATCGAAATCATCCTTTCGGATACAGCGCGAACAGCAGCACGAACAGTGTCACGACACTGACCGCGATGAACGTCACGTATTGCCGAATCCGACCCGTTTGGAAAACTCGCAAGCCGAGACCCAGCGAATGCGTTGAGTTCCCGACCAAATTGACGAAGCCGTCCACGACCCCTTCGTCGAACTTGCGGTCCCACTTCGACACGATAATTCCAAAACGAACTGCCGTATGCAGGATTTCGTCAAACACAAACTTGTCGATCGCGACGGCGAACCGCGCGACCACGTGAGCCGGCCTCACGAACATCACGTCGTACAGATCGTCGAAGCCCCACTTATTTGCCAGGAAAGCATGCACAGTCCGAGCCTGCTTCTTGATCTCATCGGGATTCACCAGACCCAGTCCATAGATCAAATAGGCGATCGTCATGCCGCAGAACGCCGCCAGCAACGCGGCACTACCGGCCGTCGAATGCACGGCATGCACTGCTTCGTGACCCGGCAACGACACCGTGTGAGCGGTCGCTCCATCAAAACCGTGGCCGACACCAACTGGTTCACTGTGAGTCAACATCTTGAACAGCACGCCCTGTTCACCGCCGACCGCACAGAACGCGGCAAACACCGCCAGCAACAACAGCGGCCCCGTCATGACCCACGGCGATTCATGCACATGCTCATGCAAGTGCTGATCGCGGGGCTTGCCAAGAAACGTATAGAACCACAGCCGGAACATGTAAAACGCTGTGATGCCCGCCGTCAGCAGCGGCACTAGGAACAGCAGGAAGTGCAGCGGGTTGAGGTGCGTGTAGGCCAACGCGGTCGCCAGGATCGCGTCCTTCGAATGATATCCGGACAGGGCGATCGACGTTCCAGGGATCGCCAATCCCGCAATCGCGATCACACCCACGAGCATCGTCAGCGCGGTGATCGGCATCTTCCGCAAGAGGCCGCCCATCTTGGACATTTCCTGCTCGTGATGACAGCCGGCGATCACGCTGCCCGAGCACAAGAACATCAGCGACTTGAAGAACGCATGCGTGATCAGATGGAACAGACCAGCTCCCCAACCGCCGACTCCCAGACCGAGCATCATGTAGCCGAGTTGACTGATCGTCGAATAGGCCAGCACCTTCTTGATATCGGTTGCAACGATCGCAATCGTCGCTGCCACGAACGCCGTGATGCAGCCGATATAGGCGATCGTCAGCAATACTTCGGGCGTGAACATCGGATAGAACCGCCCTGCCAGGTATACGCCTGCCGCGACCATCGTTGCCGAATGCACCAGAGCCGACACGGGGGTCGGACCTTCCATCGCGTCAGGCAACCATGTTTGCAGCGGGAACTGAGCACTCTTGCCGACGCAGCCACCAAAAACTCCGATGCCCGCCACGATCAGCAACGTGTAGGCGATCGTCTTGCGTGAATTCGGTTCGGTCGGCACTTGCCACGCACCGTCCTTATCCTGCTGAGTCTTCAGCAAGACCTCTTTGCCATCAGGCGACTTGGCCAACGCGCCGTCATTGCCGCGAGCCATGTGGAACAAGCCGGGCCGAACTTTGCCTGACTCCTCGATCGAGTCCGCGAACTTAAACGTCCCGAACGACGTCCAGAGAATCATCAAGCCGATGATGAAACCAAAGTCACCGACGCGGTTGACGATGAACGCCTTGTTGGCCGCCGTGCTGGCACTGTGCCGTTCGACGTAAAAGCCGATCAGCAAATAGCTGCAAATGCCGACTAATTCCCAGAAGACGAACACCTGAAAGATGTTCCCCGCCAGGACCAGTCCCAGCATCGAAAAGCAGAACAGCGACATGTACGAGAAGAACCGATAGAAGCGGCCGGGCCGATGAAAATGCCCGCCGTCGTGTGTATGCACCTGATGATCGACATGGTCGTCCGTCAGTTCGTCGGCCATGTAGCCGACCGCGAAGATGTGGATGCAGGTCGCGATCAACGTCACCATCGCGAACATCGCCAGCGTCAGGCTGTCGATGTAGTAGTCCACAGACAATGTCAGGTCGCCAAACCGTGCGAGTTGATATATCGTCCCGGCAAAGACCGTCTGCTTGACCGGCTCGCTGGGCGGTGTCTCGTGACTGTGTTCATGGTCTTGGCCAACCTTGGCGTGCTCATCCTGATCGATCGCCGACCCACTGTGGAGCTGACCGTGGCCGCCGTGATCCGCGGCCTTGAGCGCGATCCAGTCGGTCTCGGTGCCCCACAGATAGATGGCGGCGGAACTGCAAACGAAACCCGTGCCGATGCAGAGGATCGCGAGGTATGCCGCCGCCTTGCTCTGGCGCGAACCCCAATAGCCGCCGAAGACTTCGATCACGAAGCCCAACAGCGGCAGCAGCCAAGCAATGCCCAGCAAGATCGCGAGCGTTTCGCCGAGATGTTCCATGTTTCGTACTTTTTCAGAATCTCAGTCGCGGGAGCGACATAGGCGAGTCGCTCTCGCGACTCGCATTCAGACTGACACGATTTATCCGCGAAGTTCGTCGCCTCGATCGACGTCGATCGTCAAGTGGTTGTTGTAGAAGTTCAGTGCAATTGCCAATGCAACCGCCGCCTCGGCGGCCGCTAGGACGATCACGAATAACGAAAACACTTGGCCGTCTAAACCGAGCGGCGTGTAGCGTGAGAACGTGACGAAATTCAAACTGGCAGCGTTGAGCACCAGCTCCACACCCATCAGCACGCCAATGCCATTCCGCTTGGTCGTCATGCAAACGACTCCACAGACAAACATCACGGCACTCACGATCAGAAACTTACTCGGATCAATAGCGTCCATCACAATTTCCTTAGGAGACCCCAATCGCCGTAGCTGAATTCGCCAGAATTCAGACATTGGCAGTCCAACAACAATTGGCGGTCCAACAACAATCTGAAGTCTGGCGACTTCAGCTACGGTGACGCAGTCACTCGGCGTTTGGCGCGAGCGAGATAGGCCGCCCCCACCAATACGACGAGCAGATGCACGGAAACGATTTCAAATGGCAACAGGTAGCCCACGCTCAGGGGGGCTGGGCGAGGAGTCGGTGGAATCATGCCGGGCATCGACGGCATTACGGACGAATTGCTCTTTGTCTCGGGTGTCTCCGAGGGAACAGGTAACTGGTGCTTCAGGTCGCGATCCACTCGAAATGACAGAAAACTCAGACCCAGCAGCCGGCTGGTGTTCCCTTGCTGCGCGGGATTAAAGCCGCTCTGTGCCGCCTTCTGATGCGTGCCGATGGCGACCTTTTGCGACACATCATCCCATTGCACGGCGGCCACTGTGCTACTGACGATAAACAAAAAGACGACGCCGATCAGACCCGACAGAATGCCGTCGGCCGCGGAACTTTTGATCTTCACGAACGGCCCGGTCGCCGTGAGCATCACGCCGAAGACCAGCAACACCAGCGTACCGCCGACGTAAACCAGCAACTGAGTGGCTCCCACGAAATCCGCGCCAAGCAACAAGAACAGCACGGCGGTCGAACCCAAGCAGAGCACCAGCGAAAATGCCATGCGAACGATGTTCTGGCTAACAGCCACGAAGACCGCTCCCGCACATGTCAGAAAGGCGAAGAGCCAAAACAACACCGTTTCGACGGTCATCGCTCACCTCTTTCAGCCGTAGCCGAAGTCGCCAGACTTTGGGTTGTCGGCCTGTCAAACCCCAATCTCTGGCCAGATTGGCTACTCGAAACGCGTGGCACAACCAGGCGTTCGCCAGCCGGAGGGCCGAAGATGCTGGTCTGCGGCTTCTTCAACATTGTCGCCAGCACCAGCGGATAAGCGACCGTGCCGGCAAACACGAAGCAACTGATCGGAATCAAATACTTCAGGCAGGTCGTCATAACTTGGTCGATGCGCAGTCGCGGCAAAGTCCAGCGGATCCAAATCTGCACGCACACCAGAACGGAAGCTTTGAGCATAAAGAACACGAAGCCCGCGACATTCGCCAGGTAATTACCCAACCCATCCGGAGCGGCCGTTTTGATTGCGGTCAGAATTCCCAAGCCGTCATCCCATCCGCCCAGAAACAACACGGCCGCCAAACCGCTAACGAGGAACATGCTGGCATACTCGGCTAAGAAAAAGAACGACCAGCGCATGCCGCTGTATTCGGTCAGGAAGCCGGCTACCAGTTCGCTCTCTGCTTCGGCCAAGTCGAACGGAGCCCGCTTGCAACTGGCCGTCGCACAGGTGAAGTACACAAAGAACGCGATGAAATTGAACGGGTGCAGAATATTCCAATTCCAAAATCCGCCGGTCTGAAGCAACGCCACCTCGTTCAAATTCAAAGTGCCAGCCGTGACGATCGGGCACAGAGCGCAAATCGCCATTGGGATTTCGTAGCTCACCATTTGGGCGCCTTCACGCATGGCGCCGAACAGAGCCCATTTGGAGCCGCTCGAATAGCCCGCCAGGATCACTCCCAAAACTTCCAGCGACAGAATCCCCAGCGTGAGAAACAGTCCGATGTCGAGCCCCAGCGCGGACCAGCCGTCCGAAAACGGAAGCATCATGTAGGCTGCGAATGACGCAATCACGACGATGTATGGAGCCAGCCGAAACATCAGACCGTCGGCATCTTTCGGGACCAAGTCTTCTTTTTGGATCAGCTTGACGCCGTCCGCCAGCGATTGCAGCCAGCCGAACCGGCCGCCGCAACGAGTCGGTCCCAACCGATCTTGAATGCGACCGGACATTTTTCGCTCGACCCAGATGAACACGCCAGCCGGTAGTCCAAACCACGCTCCAACCAGAGTC